>CALIAG010000174.1 GCA_938041325.1 uncultured Saprospiraceae bacterium
CCATCTTATTTCATTTTTTTTCCAATTTTATTGAAAAATCTTTCAAAATGTGTCCCCTTGCATTTGAACTGCATCGTCATTTCAGTGCTAGGACAAAAATAAGTTACAGTATAATCGCTGAGTCTTATAGCCTAACTCTTCCTTGTTTTATCGTTTAAGCCAACCAGGATTAAACTCAAAAACAAATCGATTTAGACTAAAATCCTTCACCAATTAATGTAAACCCATTTATGTCCAAGCACTTAGTTGAGATTCAAATTTTTTAATCTATAAAATTCAAACACATGAAAAAATTCGTAATTCTTTATTTCGCACCTGCAGCAGAAGTTGCTCAATGGGCAAAAGCATCTGAGGAAGATAAACAAGCTTCCTTAAAAAAATGGATGGATTGGAAAGCAAAATATGAAGACAATATTCTGGATTTGGGCTCTCCTATTATTCCTGGTCAAAAACGAAAAGCGAACACAGAATGGGCTAGCTGTTCAAATGATGTTAGTGGCTTTTCAATCGTACAAGGTGAAAGTGCTGAAGAAGTTAAATCAATGCTTGACAATCACCCTCACACCGCTTCGTCACCAACTTTTGGAATAGGAATTTATCCTTGCGCATCTATGTAAACTTATTTTAATAAAAAACAAAACGACTGATATGGCACCGAATTTTCTTGTAATAGTGGCAACTGCTTTCATTCCTTTTTTTGTAGCCTATGCATGGTTTCATCCTAAGTTATTTGGAGGTGAAAATTGGGTAAGAATTGCAGGCCTAACTGAAGAACAACGCAATAAAAAAGTAACGCCTTTTAAATTATTTTTGAGTGTTTTACTCAATTTACTTTTAGCTTGGGGACTCTTTAATCTTTGCCAACATTTTAGTGGAGTAGTTGGATTGGTAAGTGCAGATATGGAAGCCTTAAACACAGGAACAGCCAAAGCTTTTCTTGAGGAGTATGGGTACAATCATCTCAGCATTGGTCATGGAATGATTCACAGTATTTTCCCAGGTGTATTGTCCTTTGTCTTGCCAATTCTTGGATACGTAGTCATTTTCGAATTCAAAAGCAGGACTTATCTCTTGGTTTATCTTGGCTACTGGATAGTTTCCATGATGTTGATGGGAGGAATAATTGGCAAATGGGGAATAATACTTCCAGCCTAGTAAAGTTTTTTTAACCATTTTTTTTAAACATCTTTGATAAAAATATTTAAACAAATGAAAGACTTCATGTTGATTTTCTTAGGAACAAATTATTTCGATATGGGCTTATCCCCAGAAGAATTACAGAACAAACTAAACAGCTGGTTTGAATGGCAACAAAAAATGGAGGAAGAAGGAGTCGTGAAAGGAGGACATGCCTTAAAACCTGAGGTTAGACATATTACAGGCAAAAAAAGAACAGTCACGGACATGGCTTCTGCAGAATTGAAAGAGGTTGTTGGTGGTTACTACATCGTATCCGCAAGGGACTTGGAACACGCCAGTGAAATCGCACAAGGTTATCCGGATTACGATATCGGAGGAACCTGTGAAGTAAGAGAAATTATGGTGTACAATCAATGAAAGTAGTGCAGCCGCAGGCTAAAGCGTGAACTTTGACGAAATGAGTGGGATGGCTGAGACCGTATAAACCCAGCAAAGTAATAGTCCTTACCACTTGCATTTCAAGACAAAATACATTCATGAATAAAACTAAAATAGTCGACCATCTTTTCCGACATCAGTACGGAAAGATGGTCGCCATATTAACCAGAATTTTCGGGCTCAGCAATCTTGAACTGGTCGAGGATGCAGTCCAGGACACCTTCATTAAAGCAGTGGAGCAATGGAAAATTAATATGCCTGAAAATCCAGAAGCATGGTTGACCAAAGCTGCAAAAAACCGCGCCATTGATTTGCTCCGAAAAATAAAAGCAGACGAAAGCAGACATTTAAATGTGACAACTCCAATTGCCGCCATCGCCATGAATAATTTATTCCTTGATAACGAAATTGAAGACAGTCAACTAAGGATGATTTTCACTGCTTGTCATCCTGTTTTGAACCCAAAAGATCAGATTGCTTTTGCTTTGAAAACAGTGGCAGGTTTTAGTTTGAAAGAAATTGCAGCGGCACTATTATTAAAAGACGAAACCGTAAAAAAGAGACTCAGCCGAGCGCGCAAAACGATCAAAGACCAATCCATTTCTTTTGCAATTCCCGACCAAAAAAATGCTGCTGAGCGAATTGACAAAGTTCACGAAGTTCTTTACTTAATCTTCAATGAAGGTTTTCATTCGACGAAAACAAGTTTGCTGATCCAAAAGGAATTGTGCGGGGAAGCGATAAGATTGATTTCTTTAATCTTAAAAAGAGAATCATTGAGAACAGGCGAAGGATATGCGCTGTTCGCTTTGTTTTGCTTGCATTCTTCCAGATTAGAAACCAAGCTGTTAGACGATGGAACTTTGGTTGATTTAAAAAACCAAGATCGATCCATTTGGCATAAACCTTTGATCAACTTAGGCAATAATGCCTTGCAAGAAGCCATGAAATACAAAGGACTTTCTAGCTTTCATTTTGAAGCCGCCATTGCTGCAGAACACACCAATGCAGAGACTTTTGAATCTACGGACTGGAGAAGAATCCTAAAATTTCATCAACTTTTACATGACAAACATCCAACTGATTATTCGATAATGAATCAGGCCATTGTTTTAATTCAATTAGACAAACCAGAGGAAGCAAAGAAATTACTAGACGGAATTCAGCCGGAAGCTTTGGAAAAAAGAGCTTACTTGTATTACGGAATTCTTGCAGAATACTACATCAAAATGGAGCAAAAAGAAAACGCAATCAATGCCTTGCTCACTTCTTTTAATAAAGTTACCAATCTTGCAGAGAAGAAATACATAGAAAATAAAATAGCCTTGTTGAGCCAGTAGAATCCTACCCTTTGAGCCAGACTCCAAAGTTATAGCCAATATACAATAGAAAAACAACAGCCGCTACAGCCATAATTCCATACATCATTTGGGAGAATTGTGTTTTAGTGGTCGTATCCATAGCTTTAAATAATTTATGAAGAAATATTTGTATTCAATATAGTATTTTTTTACTACCTATGTAACAACACTAATGTTTGATAGATGTCAAATTGGTGTTAATGCAATTTAAAACAAACATGGTCGTAGAAAAACACAATTCCTTTCAACCCAAACCGTGGATCCTCCCCACCATCGTTTTTGCACAATTCTTTTGTACCTCGTTGTGGTTTGCAAGCAATGCCATCATGTTCGATTTAATGCAGCATTTCCAATTGGACAATTCTGCATTGAGCAACCTCACCTCTGCCATCCAATTCGGTTTTATATCGGGAACTTTTATTTTCGCTTTATTGACGATTACGGATCGTTTTTCTCCCTCAAAAGTTTTTCTTTTCAGTGCTTTGATTGGCTCATTATTTAATTTCGGAACTTGCTTGGAAGGCAATTCTATGAGTACCTTAATTGCCCTCCGTTTTATGACTGGCTTCTTCCTAGCAGGCATCTATCCCGTTGGAATGAAAATAGCTTCAGATTATTACGAAAAAGGATTGGGAAAATCATTAGGCTTTCTAGTCGGGGCTTTGGTATTAGGTACTGCATTCCCTCATTTACTGAAAAGCTTTGGAGCTTTTATTCAATGGAAGTCCGTCATATGGATTACTTCTGGCTTGGCAATAACTGGAGGTGTTTTGATTTTCCTTTTGGTACCGGACGGACCTTTTCGGAAGCCCATGCAACAACTTGATTTTTCCACTTTATTCACCATTTTTAAAAATAGAAAATTCAAAGCAGCAGCTTTCGGTTATTTCGGCCACATGTGGGAGCTTTATGCTTTTTGGACCTTTGTTCCGTACTTACTTTTTACTCATGGTTTACTACATAAAGACATGAGTTTTTCTACTCCGTTTTATGCTTTTCTAATCATTGGAAGTGGAAGTTTGGCTTGTATCATTGGAGGCTATATTTCTGAAAATTGGGGAACACAAAAGACGGCTTCCTTCGCATTATTTTCCTCTTGTTTGTGTTGCCTCTTATCTCCCTTCTTTCTTTATTATGCAAACCCTACTCTATTCCTTCTTTTTCTTTTCTTTTGGGGAATGATGGTGGTTGCAGACTCACCACTTTTTTCAACATTGGTGGCTGGAAATGCAAGTCCAGAAACTAAAGGAACAGCGCTTACAATCGTCAATTCTATTGGTTTTGCTATCACTATTTTTAGCATACAACTCCTCAACTACCTTATCGGCAACTACCCCTCTAATTATTTGTTCATGCTACTTGCAATTGGGCCAATTCTTGGTTTATCTGCTTTATTTAGAAATCGGTGATGCATTCTTCTCGACTCTTTTTAATTTGTTCGATTACTTTCTTTAAATTGATGTTTTAATTGGGTCTGACAATATCTTATTATGCCGACTATTTTACACCTAGAAGAAATCAAAACATTATTAAGTGATTTAGATATGGTGGAGGCCATGGAAAAAGGGTTTATCCAATACAGCAATGGCAATACCGTCGTACCTCCCGTTGGAGAACTTATCTCCAAAAACCCACCCGGCGACACCCACATAAAATATGGATACATAAAAGAAGATGATTTCTATGTCATCAAAATTGCTTCTGGTTTTTATGAAAACCCAAAACTAGGACTTTCTTCGAGCCAAGGACTCCTGCTGGTCTTTAGCCAAAAAACAGGTCAACTAGAATCCATTTTATTGGACGAAGGTTATTTAACAAATGTCCGAACGGCTGCTGCAGGTGCTTTGGCAGCTAAATATTTTGCCCCAAAAAACACAAAAGCAATTGGTGTAATTGGGACTGGAATTCAAGCTAAAATGCAAATTGAATTTCTATTGAAAATACTGGATGTGGCTACACTTTGGATCTGGGGACGGAATCCCGAAAATGCAATTAACTTAAAAGATCAGTTTAGCCAAGACCTTAAAATTCACATTGCAAAATCTACTGCAGAGTTGGCTCAAAATTGTCAATGCATTGTGACAACAACTCCATCTACGATTCCTTTACTACAGAAAGAAGACATCCTTCCTGGAACACATATTACGGCCGTTGGTTCAGACACTTCTGAAAAACAAGAGTTAGAAGGAGCTATCTTAGGAATGGCAGATATTGTAATTGCAGACAGTATTCCTCAAAGTGAAAGCAGAGGGGAAGTTTACCAAGCCATTCAACAAGGATTCATCAAAAAAGAAAATATTATTGAGTTAGGTTGTGCTATTCAAAATGCGAAATATCAACGCCAAAACGATAATCAAATTTCGGTTGTGGACTTAACTGGCGTGGCTGTTCAAGATATTATGATAGCCAAAGCAGTCTACCTAGCAAAAACCTTAAAAACCAAATAGCATGCAATACATCAGCAATAAAGGAGGAGTTGATCCTGTTGATTTTGAAAAGGCAATATTGGATGGGTACGCTTCGGATGGAGGTTTGTATGTACCATTAGAACTTCCAACAATTTCGAAGAAACAATTATTAGAATGGAAAGACTTAAGTTATATCGACTTGGCTTTCGAAATTTTATCTCTCTTTATTGAAAGAAGCATTGTTTCTGAAATTGAATTAAAGAATCTACTAAAAGAAGCTTATGGCACTTTCGAAAAAAACGAAATCATCCCTTTGCATAAATTGGAATCCAAAAAGGAAACTTGGGTGATGGAATTGTTCTATGGTCCTACGATTTCGTTTAAAGACATTGGTCTTGCGTTCTTGGTTAATTTGGTTAATTTCTTTCTAAAAAGAAAAGGTGAATTTCTCACTATGGTCGTTGCTACCACTGGAGACACTGGTCCTGCTGCAGCTCATTTCATTGCAGGTAAGTCCAATCTTGATGCGTGGGTTTTGTATCCAAAGGGATTGATTACAGAAGAACAGGAACGGCAGATGACTACCCTTCCCCATTCCAACATCCATCCAGTTGGCGTTTTCAATTGCCCAGAAGGTGGTGATGATTTGGATGCAGTTATTGCTAAACTTTATGCGAATAAGCCTTTCAAAGAAAAACTCAAACTTTCTAGTGTCAACTCCATTAATTGGGGACGCATAATGATGCAGACCGTTCATTATTTTTATGGTTATTTACAAATCGTAGATTACATTGGAGAAGAAATAAATATGGTTGTGCCTTCTGGTGGTTTTGGGAATTTGTGTGCGGGAAGCTTAGCAAGAAAAATGGGATTGCCAATTAAATACTTGGTTCCTGCGAATAACAAAAATGCTTGTTTAAACCGCATTTTTAGTCAAGGACTATTTTCCAAAGCTCCGATCCACGAAACCATTTCTTCCGCGATTGACATTTTAGTCCCTATCAATTTTTGGCGATACTTGTTTTATTGCATTGGAAAAGATACCAAGAAATTGAAACAATGGATCGATCAATTTGAAGAGACCGGAAAAGTTCAATTTGATTCCCAAACTTTTGATTCTTATAGTAAAGGTTTTTTACCAATAAGCATTTCGGATGAAGAGACTTTTAGCACTATCAAAACAATTTAT
>CALIAG010000175.1 GCA_938041325.1 uncultured Saprospiraceae bacterium
TCCATTTGTGAGAACGCCCAAATTTGATATTACAGGTATCAAGGATACTTTCAAAAAAAGAAACTATCAGGCGAGTAAAATTCCTTTGACCACTGTCTTTGAAGGACTATTGGCCATCTATTTCGCTTTTGGAATTATGGGCGCTTTTTATTTACAAGACCTTTCTTTTATACTTTTTCATATCTTGCTAATGATAGGATTTGGAACGATCTGTTTTTACTCCGTTCGTCATGTAAGTTAATGATGTGAACATTAGATTTCTTAGTTTACTTTTATTGGGCCTGACCATTGGTTTGGGCTATTTTGTAGAGCAGTCGGATTTTCTGCCTATTCTAGCGATGTATTCGCTATTCTTTGCTGCCTATATTTATGTTTGTAAGGAGGTAAAAAGTGAAGCGGAGGTCAATTGGTTTTTAGCAACGGCGGTGCTCTTGCGCGTGGCTTTGCTCTTTACGGTCCCGAATTTATCTGATGACATTTATCGTTTCGTTTGGGATGGACGACTTATTTTAAATGGCATCAATCCTTTTGACCATTTACCAACTTATTATCTAATTGAAGGAAATGAAGTTCCGGGCCTAACTCAATGGCTCTATGACGAATTGAATTCACCAGAATACTTCACGATTTATCCGCCCGTATGTCAAGGCATTTTTGCTTTTTCTTCCTTCCTTTTCCCAGAGAGTATTTTGGCGACAAGCATTTTCATGAAAAGCATTTTAGTCTTATTCGAAATTGGGACTTTGGTATTGCTGGTTACTTTGATAAAACATTTTGCACAGCATGCACCTGCTCGAATTTTAAATCCGGACTTACCGATTAAAAACGTATTGCTCTATGCTTTAAACCCTTTGATTATAATTGAGATAAGTGGAAATTTACATTTTGAAGGTCCAATGGTATTTTTTCTCCTTCTGGCTTTTTGGTTGTTGATGAAAAATAAGAATTCATTTTCGGCGATTGCTTTTGCTTTTTCCATTGCCTCAAAATTACTACCACTCTTATTTTTACCTTTGCTTATTTTCCGATTGGGTTGGAAAAAAGTTTTTGTTTACTTTACTATTATTGGGATTGCATTGATCGCATTGTTTATTCCTTTGGTGAATAGTGAATTCCTCAACAACTTCGGTTCCAGTTTAAATTTATATTTCCAAAGTTTTGAATTCAATGCGAGTACTTATTACTTCTTACGATGGCTAGGTTTTCAATTGAAGGGTTACAACCTTATTGGTATTTTGGGACCTTTACTTGCCTTGACTGTCTTTGTTACTATTATGATAAAAAGTTTCCGAGAGCGCCTTCCTGATTTCTGGAATTTGCCTTTGTCTATGTTGTTCGGAATTTCTATTTACCTATTCCTAAGCACTACTGTTCACCCTTGGTATTTGGCTTTGCCAATTGTCCTATGCGTATTTACCAAGTTTCGCTTTCCGATAATTTGGTCTTTTTTCATTTTTGGAACTTACATCAATTACAGTTATCCAGAATATTTTGAAAACTTGTGGGTGGTGGGATTGGAGTATGCAGTTGTATTTGGGGTTTTGATTTGGGAAGTTTATTTTAAAAAACAAACAGCTAAAGTATCTTAAAAATAGACGAGTTAACGCAATTAAACCCTGCCTAACGGCAGGCAGGCACAGTAGGAACAGAAGAACACAGAAGTTCTTTTAACACGCAAAGAAGAAGGACACTGAAGCGATTTTATCTTTGATAAAATTGATCGTGTTTTGTTTTTGCTATTGTCAAAAAAAGTCCAATTTTCAATTCCGCAGATCTATAACCAGAATTGCACCGCAATTCCTACACGACAGAAGGAACTAATCTATTCATTACCAAAAAAATATAATTCCCAATCCCAAACACCTCTCTACCAGAATTGCACCGCAATTCCTTACACGACCAAACAACCCTCTTTTTCAAGAGAGGGGACATCGCTTGCGATCGGGGTGAGTTTAAACATACCCTTTCGCCTGCAACTGAAACAACTCCGCATACTTCCCATCTTTCTTCATCAACTCTTCATGTGTACCGAGTTCTAACAAACCTCCATTTTCTAAAAATAAAATTCGATCTGCCATACGTACCGTTGAAAAACGATGAGAAATCAAGACGGCAGATTTGCCTTTTATCAATTCTGAAAATCTTAAAAACACCTCATGTTCAGCACGCGCATCCAAAGCCGAAGTCGGTTCATCCAAGATCAGTAATTGTGCATCACGCATATAGGCTCTTGCTAATGCAACTTTTTGCCATTGCCCGCCAGACAATTCAACGCCATCCGTAAATCGTTTTCCAAGTACTTGATCATAGCGCCCTGGCAAATCTTCAATGACTGTATCCGCTAAACTTTTTTCTGCTGCATTTACAATAATAGGAAGGTTTTCTTTTTCGCTAATATTTCCAATGGCTACATTATCAGACGCTTTCATTTGAAAACGAATATAATCCTGAAATATAATTCCAATGTTCTTTCGCAAATCTCTCAAACTGTATTCCCGCAAATCAATTCCATCTAGTAAAATCCTTCCTTCTGAGGGTTCATACAATCGGGCAAGTAATTTCACTAAGGTCGTTTTACCTGCACCGTTCTCCCCCACCAAAGCCAGTTTCTCCCCAGCTTTTAAATGAAAGGATAAATTTTTAATCGCATATTTTTCACTGTTCAAATACTTAAAACTAACGTTCTCAAATGTAAAGCCTTTCGTGATTTTTGGAGGCAACAAACGAGCAGTAGGTTCAAATTTAATATTGGGTTCTATTGCAAAGAAGTCAAACAAATCTTGTAAGTATAAAGCACCTTCCGCGATCTTTGAAAACCGATTCATTATAGACTGCAACATATTTCGCATCCGGTTAAAAGAACCAGCAAGAAAAGTTAGCGTACCTACCGTTATCAATCCATTTACCGTTTGAACAATGATGAAAACGTATGCACCATAATAGGACACCGTTCCCAAAGAAGAAAGCAAGGAACCCCACAATGCACGCCCCGTGGCAATCTTTTTATTAGCAGTATAATACTTGTCTGATAAAAACTTAAACCGGCCAGAAATGAACTCGGCCAAATCAAAAATTTTCACTTCTTTAGCCGTCTCATCACTTGCTCCTATATACCGCAAATAATCCAGTTCTCTTCTTTCAGGTGTCCAACTTCTTGTCAAAGAATAAGAAGCTTGATTGAAATGTGTCTCTCCCAGAAAAGCAGGGATCACGGCTACGAATAAAATCAAAATTAACCAAGGATTAAAAATAACCAGACCAGCTCCCAAGAATACAACAGTAATAATTTCTTGACATTGAAAAAGAACTTGGGACATCAATACAGTCCTATTGGTGGTCTGCCTTCTTGCTCTTTCAAGTTTGTCATAAAATTCAGGATCTTCGAATTGGTACAAATCCAAATTAGAGGCATGCTTTATTAAATCATAGGAAGTTTGATTGGAAAATAAATCTCCGAGAAGAGAATCCAGCAAGGCAATTAAACGGCTTATCACATCGGATAAAATCGCCAGTCCGGCTTCTATGCCAAGCATCAACCACAAATAGCTTTTATCGCCTTGGCCTTGTGTTTCTATAAGAGCCAAAACTTCATCAATAATTTCTTTGCCAACATATAATATGGCAAGTGGCAAAGCGGCTTTGATTAGCCTTAGCAAAACATTTAGAACGGTATAGGATTTACTACTTGCCCAAATTAATTTAAAAAATCTGGGAAGGTTTTTTAGTGCGGAGAATTGGTCTTTAAAGGATTTTTTTTCTTTGCGTTGCGCCATCGTATTCTAGGTGTAGTTGTCTTGTTCAAGGTAATTAACAAGTTAGCTTTTGGAAAGTTCCAACCACAATAGTTTTACTGATTTTTAAGCAAACTTAATATCCGATCAAAAATTCGATCTAGTATGCTGCGGTCTTCTGAAATAATATTTGCGGTACCTTGCATCTCTTGTTTGAAAGGAATCGTTTTCCCATAAGTCGTTTTTAAGTCTTCAGGCAAAGCAATTTCTAACAAATATCCACCATCTTTTGGCACACCAGCAATTTTAAAAACACCGGCGTTGATACTTCCATATTCCTGAAAAGGATATCCATCCAATCTTATATTCACCCGTGAACCTACGTTCACCTTACCTGCTCCCTCAAAGGGCAGAAAAGCTTTTCCAATAATTTTCCCAGCTCCGCTTTGTGGAATAATTGTGATGAGTTCTTCATTGACTTTGACAAATTGTTGCGTAGTCAAAATACGTGGCATAGATACTTTCCCAGCGATCGGGCTTTCGATTAAGTATTGTTGTTTCCACAATTGGATATCGGTTTTTAATCGCTCAAAGTCTTCTTGAATCCCAAATGACTTATTCGACTTCGCATCGTTTTCGCTTTGACGAGTTTCCAAAATAGAAACTTCCAATTCTTGTATTCGAATGTCGTTGTTTAAAATCTGAGCGTTTATTGTTTCTAAGGTTCGTTGATCTTTTAAATATTGTGCTTCTGCATTTTCAACATCCAAAAGGGAACCGACTTCTGCTTCTAATAAAGTCTTCGCTCTATCGACATTTTTCATAGACAATTGAGCAACATCTTTCAAGGTTTTTATTTGACCTTCTAAGGAAAGATTCAGTTTTTTCATATTGCTGATTTGCTGCCGGATGGCTTCTACTTTCTCAGTGGTAATATTAAAATTCGAGATGTATTTGTATTCTTGTAATTTTTGGGAAAGGGTTGAAAAGGAGTTTTGTAAACTTCCTAAATCCAAATCTTGTGGCAGTTGTGTGGAAGCAGAATTACTTTCCATTTTTTCTAGGAAATTTTCTAGTTCTAAAACCTCCTTCCAGTTCGCTGTATTTTCAAGAACGGCAATCAACTCCCCTGCTTTTACCTCTTGTCCTTCTGTTGTTAAAATTTCACTCAACTTCCCTTCAATTCTAGAGAATAATCTTACCGGAGGGTTTTCAGTCATCAATACAATCCGAGAAGGAATGATATCCGGAAATTTCACAAACCAAGCAATCGTCAAAAGGCCAATGATTGAAAGCAAAACAATCAATATTCCCCAGCGCAATATCCAGCCAGGAGGAGATCCGAGTATCTGCTGGATTTCCTGATTTTCCGTTAATTGGATTTCTTCGGGATGTTCTTTTAATTGCGTTTCCAAGAATGTGTTTTTAAAAATTTCTTTTCTTAAAGATAGAATTTTATTGATCGAGCAAACTTATTTTTTATTCAAATAACTTTTCAATAGCTGCTCCGCCGCAGAAAAAGGAGATCTTTTTCCATCCAAAACCTCTTGTTCTAAATCAATCATCAATTCTTTTGTTTTTGGATCTTCATAGAATGAATACTTCAAAGCAGACCAAATTGTTTCTTTCATCCAATACAGCGATTGCTTTTTCCTTTTTTCATCAAAACTATTCTGACTGTTTGCTAACTCCAAATAGGATTCAATTGAATTCCATATTTCAGAAATCCCTTCTTTTTCCAAACCAGAACAGATTAAAACTTCTGGAGACCAACCATTGCTTTTCGGCGGCATTAAATGCAAAGCGTTCTTGTATTCTTTTTGAGCTTGCTTTGCAAGTGCCAAACGATCACCATCTGCTTTATTTACGGTCAAGATATCTGCCATTTCAACAATCCCTCTTTTTATCCCTTGCAACTCATCCCCTGCTCCTGGCAACAACAATAGCAAAAACAAATCGACCATAGAATGAACCGCAATTTCAGATTGACCAACGCCCACTGTTTCGACAATTATCGTATCATAGCCTGCAGCTTCACAAAGAATGATCGTTTCTCTTGTTTTTCGGGCAACTCCACCGAGTGAAGTTCCTGCCGGAGAAGGCCTTATGAAAACCTCTTCTCTGCTTGTGATTTCTCCCATTCGGGTTTTATCGCCTAAAATACTTCCTCTAGTATTTTGACTCGAAGGATCAATAGCTAACACTGCTATCTTTTTCTTTTTTTCGATAAGAAACAAACCTAGAGATTCTATAAATGTACTTTTTCCTACTCCTGGCGTCCCCGTAATCCCTATTCGCAAACTTTCTTGAGCGGTAGAAAAAGGCAAACAAGCTTCGATAATTCCATTCGCTAACATTTGATGAGCGGGAAGCGTGCTTTCTACCAAAGTAATGGCCTGTCCTAGAATAACCTTGTTACCGGATCGAATACCTTCTACATATTGATCTAAAGTCAATAATGCTTTTTTGTATAAAAAGCTTTCAGTAGAAGGATTTATAGATTTTTGTAAGTGCTGGGACATAAACAACCTAATTTTAATTGATGAAGGATTTTATTCTAAATCGACTTATTTTTGAGTTTAATCCTCCTTGGCTTGAACGATAAAATAAGGAAAAGTTAGGGTAAAAGACTCAGCAATTATACCATAGGTTGTTTTTGGCCTAGCACTTTTGCCTTTTTTATTGGCCATTTATTAAAAAATTGATGAATTTATTTCCGTCAAGCTATTTATTCTGGGTACAAGCTAAGTTAAAGTTCTTAACAGCGCCAAAAATACATTTTAACACATACATAACCCACTGATTGTCAATAAAATTTTTACTAATTTTATTAACATTAAGCTTGTTCTGAAACAGACCTTGTTAAAGTCTCTTAATATCAGAAAATCAGGGTAAAACCAGCTAAAAAGGGCTAGTTTTTACTTTGAAATTGCCTTATCTTGGGAACAGAAGTTAAGAGCTAAGCAGTTCGTCAAATTTGTGTTAAGAATAAATTGAAATGAATTTTTGGAATAGACGAGGCGAAAAACACAGACAACCCCTTAGGGTTGGCGAGAATTTTTAACGAAGTATATTCTAAAAAGGCGTTCAAGTTATTATATAATTTAAATTGACGAACTGCTTGAAGTAATAACTGAACATATCAAAATCAAATACCGGGTCTAAATACACAGTTTACTCAGCTTGACTTCAAAAGTATTATAAAGCTTAAAAAACTAAAAACTTTTAATCCCATGAACCTGTCTTTTTAAAAACGGGAGCGCTTCATTAGATACCCCAAAAGATTATTACAAATAGCCTTTAAAATTAGAATTGGATTATTCAGATCTGGCATTTGCTGATCAGATAGATTACCGGAATTTCAAAAAACCGAATGGCGGAGCTATTTCCTTATAGGTCAGGAAACAGCCTTTTAATAAACTTGCTAAGTACCGGAAAAGAATTGAACAATAATTACGAATTATTTTTTATGTATTTAATCAAACACTAATAGAATATCTGTGAAATATCTGTAGGTGGCTGACGGTGTTCATCTAATAAATTATTTGCTAAACCGAGTGATTATTAGACTCTCTTACTCACTGTTGGCCGCCGAGGATATTATGCGTACCTCAAAAATTGATTCGTATTACATCTAATTGATATGGTATTACTTTTGCCTTAATAAGATTGTCCTTAGAAATTACATTTTTTAAATTTCTAAAAAGGACAAAAGGCAAGCCCCGTAAAAAGATAATAATGTTTAATTCCTTATAAAGTTACCAACTTTAAATAGAGACCAGTTTTCACGAACTGGTCTTTTTTATTTTAACAATTATTAAAAGTAGTTTTTTTGATTTTACTTGTTGCTTTTTCATTTCAGGTATCAATTTTGCATAAAATGACTTGGATTCGAAAATATTAACAAATTCTTATATTTTATAACTGTTACCTATTCTGCATTAGATGCGTCTTATTCAAGTAGGTAATTAATTCCTAAGATTGCAAAATCAGCCTTTTATAGTACCTTTGTGGTCTATTCGAGAAAACTTACCATAGCTAAGCTTAACCAGCTAGATACCTAACCTAAAGAAAATATACAAAAATGACCTAGGCAACAATTCGAAATCTGTTAGCGTTTATCCTAGGTTTCCATTAAGCTAAATTAATACACATTAATAATAAACCTTTTAATTAAAAATCGATCTCAATGAGAAGTTTATCATTTATTCAATTATTCTTCGTTGCAGTGTGCATCATCTTTGTTTCTTCTTGTGAAACACTTCCTGATGAAACGCCTGTATCTATTCCTCCATCAATTGATTTATTGGCTGATGCTGGATTTATAGCTACTGACGCAACTATCGCCGCTGGCGAAACAATTAACGTACGAATCAAAGGAACCAAAGGAGATGCTTCTTTGTCAAGCCTTGAAATGCTAATCGACGGCGCCCGTTTTACGGATCCTGCTGCTGATATTACTGTAAATGGCGCTGCTGCAAGTTCTTCTGCTCCTGTATTATTTGATACAGATAAGGAAGGTTTTACTTGGGATATCGCTATCAAACCTCATGAATCAGGTACAGCTTCTTATAGCTTCGTATTGACTGATGATGCAGGTGAAACTTCTTCTACTTTTGTAGATGTAACTGTAGAATCAACTCCACTAGAAGTGACTACTGATGTTTCTGCTGTAACTCTTCCTGCTGATGTTTATCAGCCGGTTACTATAACGGTAACTGCAGGAAGTAGCCAACTCAATACAATTACTGTTTCTGAAGATGGCGTTGCCATTACAGACTTGAACAGATTGAAAATAGGTGATTTGGTGAGCAATGTTTGTTGGGCTTCTAATCCTTTGACTTTAGAAGGGGACGACAAAGATGGTTTAACAATGGACCTAAAACTTAGAGCACATTCAACCGTAGGTTCAGTAACTTACACCATCACAGTAGAAGACGATGCAGGCGGGACTGCTTCAACAGATGTAACAATGACTGTGGAAGCTACAGGTACTCCTATTGATGCAATCTTAACACAAAGATTGATTGAGAATGCAGCGGGACCTAACCCAACTGGTGGATTGGACCTTTCTCTTCCTTCTGATAATACTGTTTCTGTTAATAGTGCGGATGCTGATATTATTGATTCTGGAATTGATGGTACTGATCAAACAAACTGGATCGGAAGTATAAAGCCAGCTAACGGAGCAAGTCTGAGAAGAGTTGATTCGAATCAACCTGAGCTTTTTGACTTTGACAATATTGCAACTAAAGAAGAAGTAATAGCTGCTTATGGTGGTGGAGTTGAAATCGCTGAAAGTGCAGTTGTAGTAGTTGGTGATATCTTTATGGTACAAGATGCTGCTGGAAATCACTTTATTTTGAAAACAACTAAAGTTGAAGAAACTACAACCAACAACTTGGATTACTACGAATTCACAGTTAAGCAAGCTTTAAACTAGATAAGACTTAAGGTTAATTTTATTAACTGAAAAG
>CALIAG010000176.1 GCA_938041325.1 uncultured Saprospiraceae bacterium
AGGCAGTTTTGAAAAATTGAAAGCCCTAATTGATCAAAAACTAGTAGAACCCTCTAATATCCGCTTCTTTGTCGGCTATTCCGGTTGGTCCGAAGGACAGCTCAAAGAAGAGCTTAAAACAGGTTCTTGGGTCACTGCAGACATGTTTGCCAACTACATTTTCAAAGAAAATCCAAAAGATCTTTGGGCAAAAGTCATGAAAAACAAAGGCGACGTTTACTCCGTAATTGCGCAAATGCCAGAAGCTGCGACTAATAATTAAGCAATTCTTGCTTAAAAAGTTTCTATTTCCAACTTCAAACAAGTTTCCCAATTCTCCGTTCAAAATAAGACAGCTGTTTAACACATCTTTTGATGTGTAATCTTATCTTTGCACCTTAATTAAATTTTTGCAAGTAGAAAAATGATAAACGCCACCAATATTAGTATCAAGTATGGAGATCGGGTCTTAATGAATGACGTAAGTGTGTCAATTAAGCCTAGAGATAGAATTGGATTGGTTGGTCGTAACGGGGCAGGCAAATCAACAATGTTAAAAGTACTTGCTGGAGAAAGCACCCCAGATAGTGGTCAAATCGCTATGCCCAACGGTTCTACGCTTGGTTTTTTGCACCAAGAAATGAATCTGCCATTGGGTAAAACCGTTATCAACGAAACGCTGACCGCTTTCAAAGAGGTTAAAAAACTAGAAGAAATTATTGAGAAAATCAATCAAGAACTAGAAGTCAGAACCGATTATGAGTCAGATTCCTATGCCAAGTTGATTGATAAGTTAACAGATGCATCGGATCGTTTTGAAGTATTGGGTGGTGGAAGCATGGAGAAAAATGCAGAAAAGGTCTTAGCAGGTCTAGGTTTTAAACAAACAGATTATGTGCGTTTGGTAGATGAATTTAGTGGAGGTTGGCAGATGAGAATTGAATTGGCCAAAATGCTTTTGCAGACACCAGATTATTTGCTACTGGATGAGCCGACCAATCACTTGGATATTGAATCCATAATTTGGTTAGAAGTCTTTTTGAAATCTTATCCGGGCGCAGTAGTGGTTATTTCTCACGATAAGCAATTTTTAGATACCGTTACAAACAGAACGGTAGAAGTTGAATTAGGAAAATTATACGATTACAAAGCACCATACAGTAAGTACATCCAACTGCGAAAAGAGCGCAAAGAAATACAAGGAGCTGCGTTTAAAAATCAACAAAAAGTCATTGCACAAAGGGAAAAGACCATTAACCGTTTTATGGCGAAAGCTACCAAAACGAGCATGGCACAATCCATGAAAAAGCAATTGGATAAAATTGAAAGAATTGAAGTGGAAGTAGCGGATACTGCTACGATGAAGATTAAGTTTCCACCCGCTCCTCGTTCAGGACAAGTGGTCATGAATATGAAAAAGTTATCCAAAAAATATGGAGACCTTTTGGTTTTGAATGATGTTGATTTAAAAATGGATAGAGGAGACCGACTTTCTTTTGTTGGCCAAAACGGACAAGGCAAAACGACTTTAGCGAAAATCATCGTAAACGAATTGAATCATACAGGTGGAGAGTTGGAGCTGGGACATAATGTCCAAATTGGCTATTATGCCCAAAATCAAAGTGATACTTTACACCAAGATTACACCGTTTTCCAAACCATAGATATGAAAGCTCCGCCGGAAATGCGGACAAAGGTGAGAAGTATTTTGGGAGCGTTTATGTTCAGTGGAGAAGATGTAGAAAAGAAAGTCAGTGTATTGAGCGGGGGAGAGCGTGCGCGTTTGGCATTGGCTTGTTTGCTTTTAAAACCCATTAACTTATTGGTACTGGATGAGCCGACCAATCACTTGGACATGCTTTCAAAAGATGTTTTGAAGCAAGCGATTCAAGCTTTCGATGGTTCTTTAATTGTGGTTTCTCACGACCGGGATTTTCTTGCAGACTTAACCAATAGAACGATTGAATTTAGAGACAAAAAGTTATTTGACCACTTGGGAGATATCAATTATTTCTTAAAGAGGAGAGCATTGGGGAATATGCGAGAAGTGGAATTGCGCAAAAAAGAAAATGCCAAAAAAGCAAAAGCTCCAAAACCTGCAGCTTCTAACAATGGCATGCTCACCAAAGAGCAGCAAAAAGAAAAAAAGAAATTACAGCGAGCAGTTGAAAATTTGGAAAGAAAAATTGAAAACGTAGAAGAAGAAGTTTCCAAACTTGAAATGGAAATGGGTAAAGCGGGATTTTACGAATCTGCGGAATCAGCGGGGACGATAAAAAAGCATAAGGAACTTAAAAAGGAATTGGAACAAGTGATGTCGGAGTGGGAAGCTGCGGAGGAAGCTTTGGATGGGTTTTAGCGGATTGGGGTTTAGATAGAAAATTAATAGATCTAACGTTTAAGATTTATACGATCGGATATGTAACATATTAGAAATGACAAAATGTTTAATAGATATGTGTAATGTGTGTTATTTTGCTTACTTTGTATTGTTATATTCTTAAAAGCAAATCATTAACACACAGATATCTCTTTCTGTCTCATATTTTTAAAACTTTTAAAACATGAAAGTATTAAACCATTTCTTAATTATTCTTATATTTTTTTCCTGCTTTTCTTGTGCTAATAATTCATCTAATGAAGCCTTAATTATAGACCAAGTTTTACAAAGTAGCACGGTTCCTACGACAAAAGAATTTGTTTCATTAATTAAGAACATTAAAGATGGAAGTTCTAATAGTAGAGACGAATCAATGGATGCTGATGTGGCTTTAGAATTAATAGAAACTGTTTTAAATAAATATTACACAAGATCAAGCCAATCTGCGAAAGAAATAGATTTTTCTGTTAAGTCAATAATTGAATTTGATTTAAATGATTTTAAAATATTAAATGAAGATTTAACCACTGCTTTCGATGTCGCTTATCAGAAAATTTCCGACCATTATAGCAGCACTAATGAATCAACTAAAATTCCTATTGCTTTTGACATTAAGATTTTAGAGCATAGTTCTTCATATGTTAAATTTTCATTGGAAAGTTTTCTTTCGGTTGGAGCTCCAAATAATGTTGTAGCGGGTCCTTGTGGAGGGTTTTTCGAAGATACTGATAATTGGAACTGTTGTGAAAAATCTGGATATTGTTACGATCCTGATGGCCCAAATAATATTTTTGAAGGTATCTATGACGCTGCAGATATTTTTACAAAAGAAATAAATAATCGAGCCATTAGACCAGAAGGTCATAGTTATTATACAGAAATTGAATCAGTAGAGGTAGTACCTTTTGAGAATTTACCCATCTATATTGGAAACCCTAGTGATAATGTTCAATTAGATGGATATCGGGATTTTCTACTATGGGCAGTAAGGGGGCAAAGTCAATTTTTTAATTATGAATGTTTATTTAAACAGGATATGGTTTGGTATTTCTGCAACATTCAAGAACTGATTGAAACCTTTAAACCTATTGGAAAGGAATTTTCTCATATTTTAGTAGAGGATATTACAACATTCAATGACTTGGATGTTCTTGAAGTTTTTCATCAAGCTACTATTTTCTATGGAGTTAGCAACCAATGCTCCTGCGGTCCATGTCCTCCAAATACGAATCCATTCGAATGTGAAGAATGCTGTTAATCTAAGCAAAGATGAAATCTATTTTTTTTATAACAATACTCTTTTGTTGTTCTGCTTTCTGCTCGGGCCAAGACCAAAGTTTTACAGTTTTGGAAAGTAACGAAGCATGGCATAATTCTTCAAACTTTACAGATGTTATGGAGTCTTCAGAAGGAGAATTTATAGCTTCTTCTTTTATAAGAACAAATGAAGAAGGATTTGCTTCCATTTATAAATATTCAAATGCAGGAGAATTTATAGAGAAAGTAGAAATTGAAAAAAGCGGAGCTTCTTTCAATGCGATAATGGAATTTGCATCTTTTGATGATTATTTTGTCGCCTTAGGAATGGTAAAATATGGCAGTGATGATAGTTCCTATTTGTATAGTGTCAAAATGAATTATGATTTAGAAATACTATCAGAGAACGAATATTTTTTAAATGGTTTGGTACTTAGTACAATAATGTCGGAAGTTGATGGAAATTTAATTTGGGGAGCAGGTACACTAAGATATCCCAATGGTTTCTCAAGGACGCCTTTAACATTTAAAATGGATTCAAATGGAGAATTTTTAATTGTCAATTATTTTGAATCTGAAAGCGATTATATTCTCGGGATACAAAAATCCAGAAACGACTCTACCTTTATGATTCAAGGATATAATCTTTACGAAATAGATGAGAACCTTGACTCCTTGACTGCAATTCCAAATATGCCAAATTTTTTTAATGGGGTGACAATAGCAGATGCTCGGTTGCTTAATGATTCAATTACTTTGGTGACTTTTACCCAAAGGGAATTTCATACTCCAAATAAAAAAATCTTAGGAATAGCAAAATTAGATACTTCCTATCAAATAGTGGATACCATTTTAATTAAACGCAGTCCCGATACATCGGTTTTTCCAATGATTGAAAATTCAATAGATTTCTTAGAGGATGATTTGGTTTACATTGGAGCAAAATATTCTCTATCGGATAATAATTTAGGACAATATAGAACTTGGATATTAATTTCTCAGTACGATAGTTTGCTCAATCTCAATTGGCAAAGGACCTATGGCGGAGATGAGAATTACCAGATCTTTGGGATGAAGGCCACAATGGATAATGGATGTATAGTTTATGGCCGGAAAAGGCCTCTTTCGGATGAACCATTTTTTTCAAATGGTTTACGATTTTTAATGAAAATAAATTCTTCAGGACAATTGACTCACTTATCCGAAGTAGAGATCAATCCTATTGCTTTTGATATTTTTCCGAATCCTGCTTCGGATAAAGTGTATATCAAAGATTTAGAAGAAAGGAACAATTTAAAAGATCCAATAAGCATTAAAGTGATTAGCTTATCAGGAAAAACAGTCATTGAGCGAAGTCCATATGATGATGGAATCGATATAGGTTACTTAATATCGGGAGTTTATATTATTCAAGTTTTTGAAGGGAATAGAGTTGTACAGAGTAGTCGGTTTGTGAAGAATTAGTAGGGGCAGTATTTTGTGGAGGAAACAGATTAAAAACGTGAGGCTTTGTATTTTTCTCGCCTCTTTGGATATTAGAAACCTTGCTCTCAATGCCTGTCTTTTAAACACCAGAAAATCCTTTGTCTCCGTTAATTCTATGCTCCAAAATGTTCTGAAGATTAAATAATGCTTGATATATATTGATTTTCTTATCTCCTTCTTCCAGTCCTTCCAATTCAATTTTTAGAACTCGATAAGGAACGAACTTAAACGTTGGAAACTCATTTTCAATCAATTGCTTTACAGAAAGAAATTTTTCTTTGTATTCCCCGAAAGGTGAAACAATAATTGAAGAATCAAATAAAATTTTAGATTCCTCCTTCTTAGAAAAAGGAAGCTCAAGTCCGTAAAGTGTAAAGTAGTTTCCTAAAATACTTACTTCTAAAACTAACCTTTTAGAAATAACATAATCATCAAACTCAATTTTATCCATAATTAGATTACACACAAAATTATATGATATTTTACCGGTTACATCGATGGCTTTTACATCAAGAGGTTCGATAGATTTTAACAATTTTTTCCAACCAGAGTATTCTAAAGATTCAAACTTTAATTCAATTCTCTTCAAAAAATTTAAATGGTATTTACTCTGCGCATATAAGCCTCTTTGACGGTGAAGTCCAAATGGATAAAAGTCTCTTAAATCGTCATAAATTTCAAGAATTAAGCTTTGCATAAAAAGACAATTGTTTATGAAAATGACCCAATAATAACTAGACATTGGCAACTGGAAAATAAATTTATAGCAATTGGCCCTAACTAATATTCTTCTTTTTCCTTTAACCAATCAAAATAATTTGAGGGATTAATTACTTTAAATTCCGAATTTTTATAGGTATCGTTCCAAGCTATAATTGGCATAATTTGATCATTCAATTGATTGAATTTAGCTAAATTCGTTAAATTGGGTAATCGGATTTACTTTTTTATCGGTCTCCAAACGAAATAATGTCTAATAATTTAACTCATGAAAGAAGTAGAAAAACTCAAAAATGAAAAGCTTTATATAGAATTAGCGAATATAATTCGAATTGCAAATAAAGCAGTAAAAAAGGCTAAAGAAGAAAATAAGAAATTTGGAATCCCTGATACATTTTGGAAAAAAGGTAATTTATATTATGTTTTGTTGAATGGCGAAGTTACAATGACTCCTCCTGCAATTATGAAGCGAAGTTGAAAAACTAAGCAAATAGAATATTTACCTCCCCCGCCATTTCCTCAACTGCGCCAACACCGCCCGAAAATCCTTAGGATACTCCGCCACATAACTCACCCGTTCCCCACTACTCGGATGGTCAAAACTCAACTCATAAGCATGCAAAGTCAAACGAGTAGTCAATGGCTTTTCAACTTCATCTTTTCCCTTTCTATATTTTTTCCCTTTAATCGCAGAAACGAAAAAAGCTTCCTTGCCTCCATATTTAGGATCAACGGCCAATGGATGTCCGATGGATTTAAAATGTACCCGGATTTGATGCATGCGTCCAGTCTTGATATTGGCTTGGATCAAACTGTAATCCCCAAAACTTTCCATGGTTTTAAACAAAGTAAGAGATTGCTTTCCTTTCTTATTTAAAGTCATCAAGGTAGGTTGGCCGGGATGTGGAGCCAAAGATTTTTCAATCCGTCCTTCTGCATCTGAAGGTGTTCCCAGAACGATCGCATGGTAAAATTTATCCGTCTCTCTATTTTGAAACTGCATACTAATCGATCTGTGCGCGGCCTCATTTCTTGCAAAACAGATGACACCACTTGTGTCTTTGTCCAGCCGATGAACGATAAAAACTTTTCCAAAATCCTTTTCTAAATATTTGATTAGATTAGCTCGCTCAGGAGCATAACGATCAGGAATCGTCAACCATTGCGGAGGTTTATTTAAGACAATTATATCTTCGTCGGAATGGATAATTTTGATTGCTCCTTTCATAATAGTAATAGTTTGACGGAAATAAGATCATCAATTTTTTATCCGTTCCTTAGCGAATTAAAACAAGTTCTTAAAAGTCTGTTTTCTTTTTAAATAATAAGACCAAACAATGCTTTTTTGATAAATAGCAGCGTGATTGGCATCTTGAGCTATGGAAACTTTGTTGATCAATTCTTTGTACTGCTTTCTCTTGATTCTTAGATTGCTGAGGTTGCCGAAGTAAGTCCAATGCGCTTTTACAATCGCTCCAATGTTTTTAAACTGTCCCTTTAATAAAAACAAACCAGCTGCCAAAGCATCAAAAAGCAAACGCGCAAAAATCAAACGGAATATTTTGTTCCGTGGAACATTTTTATGAATAGAATACAAACTGTTTCTAAAATTCAAAAAAGTTTTTTTAGAATTTCCGTAATTCAAAGTACCACCACCGAGATGATAAACCATAGATTGTGGACAAGACATCACTTTATAACCAGCTCGTTTCAATCGCCAACATAAATCTATTTCTTCATGGTGCGCCCAGTAGTCTTCGTCAAATCCACCGATCTGATTGAACAAGTTGCCACGTATAAATATTGCTGCTCCACTCGCCCAAAATATTTCTTCTGCAGCATCATATTGACCTTCGTCTTTTTCAAGCGTATTGAAAACCCGGCCTTTGCAAAATGGAAAACCATATTTATCAATCCAGCCACCCGCAGCTCCAGCATATTCAAACTGCTCCTTATTTTTATGGTCTAAAATTTTTGGCTGACAAGCACCGATAGTGGAATCAGCAGTCATCATTTCGACAATAGGATTCATCCAATTCTCAGTGACCTCAACATCTGAATTCAACAACACCAGAATATCCGCTTCTACCAATTGCAGAGCAACATTGTATCCTTTTGCAAATCCATGATTCACTTTTAGATCATGAACTTTTACAGATGGAAATTCCTTTTCTAAAATAGCAATAGACTCATCCGTTGATCCATTGTCTGCAACATGAATTTTGAAATTTGGATAATTGCTATTGACAACGGAAGGCAAATATTCTCTTAGAAATTTTTCACCATTATAATTTAAAATCACAATGGCTACACTTTTTGCAGCGTCAACTTCTTTGGCCTCAAGCGGTTTTTCAACAATCGAATCATCGCTCAATATTTTCAACGATTCCACTTTGTCTTGCGCAATTCTAGCCTTCAAAGCTTCCAGTCCATCAAAGCGCGCGTCTCCACGAATTTTTTCAACCAATTCAATCTTCAACTTATCGCCATAAATATCTTTATTGAATTCAAAAATATTTACTTCAATCGTTTTGTTATCATGATCCTTTAAAGTTGGGCGACTGCCGATGTAAAGCATGGCTTTGTAGCGCTGTTCATTGTACACCGCGTATACCGCATATATGCCGTCCGGTGGGATCAGTTTGTATTTGTTATTGACTTCAATGTTTGCAGTAGGGAATCCAAGAGAATGTCCCACACTTTGCCCATGAACAACAGTCCCAGCCATAGAAAAAGAATGATCGAGGTATTTGTTGGCTTTGCGAATTTCACCAGCTTCTAATGCCTTTCTGATTTTCGTAGAACTGACGGCAATGTTTTCGATTTCTTGTTTATCAATTTCGATAATTTTGAAACCAGATTTCTCTTCGTAGCTTTTTAATAGTTCAATATTTCCAGATCTATTTTTACCAAACTTATGATCATATCCAATGACAATATATTTTGGGTTGAATTTTTGAACCAAGAAGTTTTCAATATACTCTTCCGCGGATTGGCTAGAGAAATCCATATTAAATGGAACGACCACAACATTGTCAATTCCGTTCCTTTTTAAAAGCGCAACTTTCTCATCAATGGTATTGATTAATTGAGGAGAATTGTTGTCAGGAAATAAGAAATGACGGGGATGAGGGTGGAAGGTAATCACAACACTTTCCCCATCCGCTTCTTTAGCGATTTGCTTCACCTGGTCCAATATTTTTTGATGACCAGTGTGTACTCCGTCAAAGGATCCTATGGTGAGGACCGCATTTTTGAAGTCGGGAAGTTCGTCTAGATTATTAAAAAGCTTCATTAGCTTGCAAATATAATCGGGTTTTGCTTTTTACGGGTAGGTGTAGCGGGATTTTATTCGCTTATTTTACTTAAATAAGACCTTTTGAATTGGCTTCCAGCATATAAATAGCTGTTAATTGTTTGTACCTTTGTTTTTTTTGTGAGCAAACTGAATTTTGATATGGATAAAATGAAAATTGTAGAAGCACTCGGTAAAGTGCTGGATCCGAAATCTGGGCAAAGTATCATAATGATGAATTTAGTCCGAGACTTGAAAATTGAAGGGAAACAAGTCAATTTTACTATAGAATTGCCCGCCTTGGATGGCCAACAAAAATCTTCCCTAAACTTTGCCTGCATTGAGGCTGTCAATAAAGTATATCCGGATGCGCAGGTCAACGTGCATGTCCTCTCAAAAACACCAAATCCAGGGAAGAAAGACAATCAATTTCCACATATTAAGAATATTATAGCCGTTGCTTCCGGAAAGGGAGGAGTCGGTAAATCGACCATTTCAACCAATCTAGCCTTGGCTTTGCACGAAATGGGCGCGAGTGTCGGCCTGATGGATGCAGATTTGTATGGTCCAAGTATTCCTACAATGCTAGGTTTGCAGGGAAAAAGACCAGTGGTGAAGGAAGTTTACGGCCAGCATAAAATACAGCCTCTGGACGCTTATGGGATGCCGGTGATGAGCATTGGTTTTATTATTGAGCCAGAACAAGCTGTCGTATTAAGAGGGCCACGGCTTGCAGCGATCATCAAGCAGTTTTTTAATGATTGCCTTTGGCCAAGTTTGGATTACCTAATTGTAGATCTTCCTCCGGGAACAGGCGATATCCAACTGACTTTGGTTCAAACTGTTCCTGTAACTGGCGTTGTCTTAGCCACTACACCTCAGGAAGTTGCTGTGGTTGATGCGGTGAAAGCCATGAACATGTTTTTATTGCCATCTGTTAATGTTCCGATTTTGGGAGTGGTAGAGAACATGAGTTGGTTTACCCCAAAAGAGCTTCCAGACAACAAGTATTACCTTTTTGGACAAGGGGGAGGAGAGAAAATGGCTCAATTGTCAAAATCCGCTTTATTGGGACAAGTGCCTTTGGTACAAGGCGTTAGGGAAGGCGGAGATAAAGGAACGCCGATCATTATGGACAAAACCAGTCCAGTTGCGACTATTTTTCAGGATATGGCCAAGAAACTGGTCCAGCAAATCAATTTGCGAAATGAAAACAGCGATCCGACCCAAAGAGTTGAACTAAAACTTTGAGACGAACCAATTAAGCGGTAAATTTGTTATCTTAGTACTTGAACAGGTTTTTAGCCTAAAAATCAAAATATGTCTTTAGAAGAAAAGCAGGCGCTTTTAGCCAAGATTGAAAACGCATTAGTAGATGTTCGCCCTCATTTAGAGGTAGATGGTGGTAATGTGGAAGTAGTAGATGTGACTGAAGACATGATTGTAAAAATCAAGTGGACCGGGAATTGTGAGATGTGCAATATGTCAACCATGACATTGAAAGCAGGCATCGAGCAGGCGATCAAAGCGAGAATTCCAAGTATTGTTTCGGTAGAAGCGGTGAATGGGGTGGAGATTGCTTAAATGATCTGATACTTTATCTGATTTTCCATTAAACAAGTTTGAAAAGAAAAGTTTATCCTTTTGATGAAGTCAATTGGACTTTAAACGATATTTCTTTTTCTTTGCACATCATTTAATCCAAGTGCAATCTTCATGACTCGACAAGACCTCTTTGAGCAAATCATTTCTAAGCAATCTTACCTTTGCGTAGGACTGGACGCCGACATCAATCGCATACCAAAACATTTGCTGAAATACGATGATCCCATCTTTGAATTCAACAAGCAAATCATCGATGCGACCAAAGATCTTTGTATTGCCTACAAACCCAACCTTGCTTTTTATGAAGCACTAGGTCCGAAAGGCTGGTTGTCTCTTCAAAAAACACTAGACTATATTCCAGAGGAAATATTCACGATTGCAGATGCTAAGCGCGGGGATATTGGAAACACTTCTCGTTTATATGCCAAGGCCTTTTTCGAAACTTTGAATTTTGATTCCGTCACCGTAGCTCCATACATGGGCGAAGACTCTGTGATGCCTTTTCTTGAATTTGAAAACAAGTGGGTAATTTTGTTAGCGTTGACTTCCAATAAAGGAAGCAATGATTTTCAATTTACAAAACAAGAAGATGGTCAACCTTTGTATGAAAAGGTGATGAGAAAAGCGATGACTTGGGGCACGTCAGAAAATCTAATGTTTGTGGTGGGAGCGACGCATCCTGAAAAGTTTACAGAAATCAGATCGATAGCACCAGAGCATTTTTTGTTGGTGCCTGGAGTGGGTGCACAAGGTGGTGATTTGGCAGGCCTTTCTAAATATGGCAAGAACGACTTATTGGGACTACTAGTAAATTCTTCTCGCGGAATTATCTTTGCGAGTGAAGGAGAAGATTTTGCAGAAGCTGCTGGTAATGCGGCTAAAAAATTGCAAATTGAAATGAGCGGTTTGATTTAGGTTTTTAATTCTGATTCGTATCTGGGGAATTTATTCCCCAGAAAAAAAGTATCAAAAATTATGGCAAATAAATTTGCCAGATACGAAAAGCATGCTCCTTAATCCTCAAACCCCGAAGCGATGACATTTTTATAAAAAAAAATAAACACTTCTACTTTTTAAACCCCGAAGGGGTGACACTATCATAAAAAATCCTACCCCCTCTCCAAAACCACCACTTTCTCCACCTTATCCTTAAACAAAAAATGATGAATGATCCGCACCACTTCCGGATTGTGCTGAAACGGCTTAACCACATCTTTCAATCCTTCAACATCACTCACCGACTCATTGATATCAATAAACCCAAAACCCTTATACTGCCCGTTCTCCACTAAAATGACAGACTTCTCTTCCAAGTTTCTACCTTTATCTAGTATCACAAAATCCTTTTTAAAATCTACTTCCATACTGGCAATTGCATCACATACCCGTTCGTTATAATCTTCCACCAATTCTTTCCCAATGCAAGCCCCTTTGCAATTGTCCAAGTGATAAGCAAAGCAGGGCGCACTAGCATGCACATTACAATGCAACTGGCACAATTCAAATTCATCGATCAATTGATTCAATGCACTCTTTGCACCAGCAGCACTCGAATAAGCTCGCACTACATTTTCTTTTTGCTGTTTTTTCTTTTCGGAAATGCGCATGGTATCCAAACACATATAGCCATCGTCATTTTCATAAGAATATAAAATATGTTGAAACTCTCTGGCGCGCTGTGCTTTATTGACTGGAGGATGTAACTGCTTTATCTCATGCGATTCTTGGAGTAAGGCGACCAATTCACTGCCCGTAACTTCATATGAAATATTGAAGACCATTCTTTGCAGCAGTTGCCCTTTCGCTTTTTGATTGGCAAAATGCTCCATTACCCTTTTCTTTATATTGATGCTCTTTCCAACGTAGACGATATCTCCCTCTTCATCATAGAAGTAATAAACGCCACATTCTTCTGGCAGTTGATGAAGTTTTTCTAGAGTGATGTTTTTAGGAAGATTGGCTTCTTTGACACCAAGATTGACTAGGTCTTCTACTTTTTCTTGATTTTCTTCCTTGGCCAAGAT
>CALIAG010000177.1 GCA_938041325.1 uncultured Saprospiraceae bacterium
CCAATCGAGTTATAACACTTTTCAAAAACCCTCACTTTAAAATAAGGAGACAAGTATTTTAAATACTCCTCCTTAGTCCCACCGAATGGACGCTTTGCTCCTTCAAACAAAGGATGATTAAACCACAAGCCAACCAACTTTCCGTTAGATGCAATTAAGTCGTTCATCTTAATGCCGTATTGAGTCCTATTCTCGACCGTAGGTTCAAAAGAACAAAAGAAGGTTTGCTCCAATATCAAATCATAAGATCCATTGTGTTGATAAAAATTTTCATGGATCAAATGATCCTCCGGGAAGGAAGGTACTCTGTTTTTTAAAGCTTGGAGCGGCGCTTTTGAAATGTCTAAAACAAAAGTATTTTTGAATCCTTGGTTCCAAAGGTATTCGGCTTCGTAAGCGTTTCCAGCTCCGGGAATTAAAATTTTCAAATCTTTATTCTTCAATTGGTCAACGTACTCCTTTATTGGATTTGATGGGTAACCAATGTCCCAGCCAGTCTGTTTCGCTTCGTAGCGATTGGACCAATATTCTTCTAGCTCTTTGTCTTTCATACTCATTTCTAAAAGTAAAATTTGATATATTTTTATAAAGAAAAAGCAACATACTTATCTCCGGACTTCGTTCCGATTTTTCCACCTCCACAAGCGATTACCACATACTGTTTTCCATCAACAGCATATACAGAAGGCGTTGCATAAGCCCCTGCGGGCAAATCTGTTTCAAAAAGCAAGTCACCATTGAACTTGTTGAAGACCCGAAATTTTTCATCACCAGTTGCTCCAATAAATATCAGTCCACCTGCAGTTACTACGGGGCCGCCATAATTTTCTCTTCCAGTTGGAACTTCACTTTCTAATTCATCAAAATTTCCCAATGGAACCTTCCAAGTCAATTCTCCAGTTTTTAGATTGATCGCATTCAAAGTTCCCCACGGCGTTGTGATAGCTGGATAGCCATCTGGATCCGTAAATCTTTTATAGCCACCGAAGACGTACGGGTAAGGCCAATCATTTTTATTTGAAACTTCTTCTTCACGGTCTTGTATTTTTTCTTTTGACTTGGTGAGAAACGCGGCTATCGCTTTTATTTTGTTTTCTTCCAAATTGGCAAACGCAGGCATCATGCCTTTTCCATTTTTTATTATTGCAATGATCTCTCCTTCATTCAATCTTTTTTCAACATCAACCAAAGAAGGAACGGTGTGTATAGATGCTCCTTTGAGATCAACGCCATGACAAACTTGACATTGTGTTTTATAAAGGTTCATACCTTCAGTTGCTAGTAATCCATCTTTCTCTTTTGTATAAGGAAGCATTTGGATTATCCAAGGCATTTCACTGGCATTGATATAGAGATTTTGTGTTTCAGGATCAAAAGATCCGCCGCCCCATTCTCCACCGCCATCCAATCCTGGAATTAATATTGCGCCTTGTTCACTTGGAGGAACATAATCGCCTTTTAAGACATTTTTCCAAATGGCCTCCACATAACTATTGGCTTCTGGACTTCTATTGGTGATGTCGGATTCCAAAAATTGCGTTCGTGAAAATGGTTTTGGTAGAGTAGGGATGGGTTGTGTTTTTGATGCGCTTTCTCCTTTTAGTAGGGAAGCAGGAAATTCTTTTTCTTCAATAGGGAAAAGAGGCTTACCCGTTTCTCGATCCAATAAAAAGATCAAAGATGATTTGGTAACTTGTGCGACGGCATCTACCATTTTACCCTCTTTTTCAACCTGTACCAAGTTAGGAGGACAAGGCAAATCACGGTCCCAAAGATCATGGTGAACGGTTTGGTAATGCCAGATTTTTTCTCCTGTTTTTGCATTCAGAGCAAGCACACAGTTGGCGTAAAGATTGTCTCCTTTTCGATCTCCACCGTAAAAATCAAATGAAGCACTTCCGGTAGGAACGAAAACAATTCCTCGTTTTTCATCCAGACTCATTCCGCTCCAAGCATTGGCTCCTCCACTTGTTTTCCAGGCATCTTTTGGCCAGGTTTCGTTGCCCGGTTCGTCGGGGTGGGGGATGGTATGAAAAATCCATTCTTGTTTTCCAGAATGAACATTATAGGCTCGGATATGGCCGGGAGCAGCACCAATAGATTCTGAAACTCTGTTGCCCATGATCAACAAATCATCGTAAATAATTCCAGGTGAGTTGGAGACTATAAAAAGGTCAGAAACGTCCCTGCCCAAGCCATCATGCATATCTACTTTTCCATTGTTGCCAAAAGTTGTAATGGGTTTTCCTGTGTGGGCATCTAATGCATAAATAAAAGAACCTGCGGTGAAAAGTAATTTTTTCTCTGTTCCATTTTGCCACATACAAAGACCGCGATTGACTCCCATACCGAATAGCTTGTAATCTTCTTCAAAAGGATTGAATAACCAAAGCTCTTCTCCAGTCTTGGCATCCAATGCGAAAAATTTCATCGTGGGTGTACTGCCATAAATTATTCCGTCTACAACGAGAGGATTGCATTGTATCTGTGAACGGTTATTTTCATTTTTATCATTAGAACTGTAAGTCCATGCTACTTTGAGTTCTTTGACGTTTTCGATATTGATTTGTGCCAATGGAGAGTACTGGTTGGTGCCATTTCCACCCAAATAGCCAGACCAATTGGTATCTTTAACTTTTTCTGTTGAAGGAGCCTTGCAACTAAAGGAGAGAATGGTTAGAATTAAAAAGTAGGGTAGAGGGAGGTTTTTCATGATTGATTTCAGTTTGGCTACTTTAAAATAATTCAAATATTTTATTTAGTAACATTTAAGACTGTAAGAATGAAAGAGGGGTAGACTTCTAGACTAAAAGACTTCTAGACTTCTAGAGGTTAGACGTTAGACTTCTGGACTGAAAGAATGTTTCTCAGTTGCAAAATCAAACGTCTAAGGGAGTCTAATGTCTAGAAGTCTAACCTCTAACAGTCTAACTAAATAACCTCTAACAGTCTAACTAAAAACCTACCCGCTAATTACAAGTACTTACAATTTTCTTTATAACTTTGTGCCTCAGGTTGAATCAATGACTAGATTATTTACTTCTTTCCTATTCTTATTTGTTCCATTGCTCACTTTTGCTCAGGCAATTGTGATTAATGAAGTGGTTGCCAGCAATGATTCCACAAGTATGATTACCGATGAATACGGTGAATATGATGACTGGGTGGAGCTTTATAATCTGGAAAACTATGAAATGGATCTCGGAGGCTATTTTCTTTCGGATGATTTTCAACACAAAGACAAGTGGAAAATCCCTGAAAATACGATCATTAAGGCCAATAGTTATTTGATCGTATGGTTGGATAAGGATGAAAATAACATGCAAAAACCTTTGCATACGAATTTCAAACTTGATAAAGAAGGGGAAGAATTGATTCTGACACAACCCAATATGGTGACGGCAGACTCTCTGCGCTTTTTCAGGCTAGCTACAAATGTTGCTTTAGCAAGATCGCCTGATGGTACAGGAGACTTTATTGAACGAAGACCTACGTTTAAAGCGAATAACGACGTAGCAGGGATGGTAAGCAATGAATCTGTTGATCTTTCCTTTAAGTTGTTTCCAAACCCAACGATGGGTACGACTTCTATAGAATTTGGAGAATATGTCTCTTTGAGTAAAATTACCTTGAGTGTGGTCAATGTAGTAGGAAGAGTTTTGAAAACAGAAACATATGAGAATTTTGCGGGAACAAGGATAGTAATGTCCACCAAAGAATTAAAAGACGGTTTTTACTTTCTCGAAGTAAGAAGCCCAAAGCAAAAACGAACACAACGTTTGGTTGTGCGGCATTACCGACCATAAAATAATTGGAAAATAAATTTACTTAACTGGAGCTGCGTTTATTTATTTCGTCTCGAATTTTCGCCGCTTTTTCATAATCCTCATCCGCAAGCACTTCCGATAAAAGCGTATCCAATTCATCATCCGAATAGCTCGAAAGCTTATTGGTTTTTTCCTTTTTACCAGAACGTTTCGTTTTGGTCGCTTTTGTAGGTTCAATTGCTGTTGAAGGATTATCTGGTTCTTCGAGAATTACTCCTGCAGCATCCAAAATAAATTCATAAGTAAATATTGGGCAATTGAAGCGAACGGCCATTGCCAAGGCATCTGAAGTCCGAGAATCAATTTCGATGATATCACCGTCATTGATACAAATTAAACGAGCGTAGAAGATCCCGTCCAATAAGTTATTTATAATAACTTCCTTTAATTCAACATTAAAGGTTTCAAGTGTATTTTTAAAGAGATCGTGTGTTAGTGGGCGATTAGGGGTCATTTTTTCCATTGCTACAGCAATAGCTTGTGCTTCGAAACCACCGATAACAATTGGCAATCGTCTTGAGCCATCTTGTTCTCCTAGTACAACAGCATAGTTATGCGATTGAGTTACGCTATGAGATAAGGCCACAATATCCAATTCTATTTTCTTCATATCAGATTCTTGAGAGGTATTTTGGATGAACCTCTTTTACAATTACCAAATTCATACCACATAAAGCGCAAAAAAGGCTTCTTTTAAAATAGGAATGAAAATGAGAGGCTAAAGCATATTCCTATGCCCTCTTAAAGGCCACAAAAATATAAAATTTTTGCTATTTATAAGAGACTTTCTGGCAAATACCCAATTCATTTTGTTTTAGGCTGTTTTTTCCAGAAATCTATAAATAAACCCGCTAAACAAACTAGTTCAGCGGGTTTATATATCTTTTAAATATAAATATATTTTACAAATGGATGTTGATCGAAGAATATTATATTATTCTTGGTCAGATACCTGATTTGCTGTTCCTAGTTGTTTGCAGCTTTGAAACGCTTTAATGCCTCATTTAGTTTTGGAACAACGTCAAATAAATCAGCACAAACGCCATAATCTGCCGCTTTAAAGAACGGTGCTTCTGGGTCTTTGTTGATTACCACGATCACTTTCGAGCTATTTACACCAGCTAAATGCTGAATAGCACCAGAAATACCAATCGCAATATATAGGTTTGGACGAATTGCAACTCCTGTTTGACCAACATGCTCATGGTGAGGCCGCCAATCCGAATCTGCAACAGGTCGACTACAAGCAGTCGTCGCGCCTAAAATCGTTGCCATATCTTCAACTATTCCCCAATTTTCAGGTCCTTTCATTCCACGTCCGGCCGAAACTACCAATTCTGCTTCTGGCAATGGAACCGTTCCTTCAATAGTCTTAACTTCTTTTACGGTCACTTTTCTCGCAGGTATTTCCACAGTCATTGTCTCAGGACTTACCTCTGCACCATTCTCTTCCAAAGGAAAAGAGTTGCCCATTAGAGACAACAATTTTACTGCAGATTTAATCTCATATTCTGCTATAGCTTTACCAGAGAATACATTTTTCTTTACTTTGAAACTTCCATCATTTGTAGGCACAGTGTTCACTCCAGTTACAGATCCTGCATCTAGTTTGACTGCCAAACGGCCCAATAAAGATTTGCCATTCGAACTGTGATTGACGATCACTACTTCTGCACCCAATTCCTTGGCTACACTAGTAATGACTCCTGCATGAACTTGGCTATCAAAATCTGCAAGACTGGAATCGGCAATATTTATAACCTTACTTGCACCATATTTTCCTAAAATGCCAGCTCCTGCGACCTCACCTAAGGTAAGTGCAACACAATCTTTGCCAAGAACATCGGCTACTTTTTTACCATAATTTACAGCTTCCAAAGCTGATTTTTTTATTTGCCCTTTGGGACTTTCTACATATATTAAAACCATGATTTTTTCTTTTAAGATGAAGAATCAAAAACTTATTCGACTAAGAAATAAGTTTTAAATAACCTTTGCTTCCTCGTGGAGCAATCTTACCAACTCATCCATATCTTCTGGATCCACCATTTTAACAGCAGACTTTTCACCTGGAAGAGTGTATTGCGTTACGACTGCATGATCTGCAGAGTCAACAGCTGGTATTACATTCAACGGTTTTCTTTTTGCCATCATGATTCCTCTCATGTTTGGAATTCTTTGTTCGGCCATTCCTTTTGCACAACTTACTACGAATGGAGCTTCCACTTCAACGACTTCATTTCCACCTTCTATTTCTCTAGAAATAGTCGCTGTACTTCCGTTTAAGTCCAACTTATTTGCCCAAGATAGGTAAGGCATATCCAGCAATTCTGCTATCATTGCTCCAACTTCAGAGCCATTAAAGTCAATGGTTTCTTTTCCTAAGAAAATGCCATCAAACCGTTGCTCTTTTGCATAAGCTGCGATTTGTTTCGCTACAAATAAAGCACTTTTAGGATCAGCATCAACGCGGACTGCTTCGTCTGCACCTATTGCCAAACCTTTTCTGATAACGGTGTCATTGGCAGCTGGACCAACATTAATAATGGTTACTGAACCGCTAGTCGCTTCTTTGATTTCTAGTGCGCGGACCAATGCATACCATTCATCATAAGGATTCATGATATATTGTACTCCTTCAGTGTTGAATTCGGTGTCGGAATCTGTGAAAGAGATCTTTGCTGTTGTTTCTGGCGTTTTGCTAACGCATACCAGTAATTTCATATTTCGCTATTTTTATACTTGTGTGTTTGGAAATAGGGTGGAGTTGTTTAAATTGTCCCACTTACCTTTTCAAACGCGATTTTAATGATGATGTTTAGAATTTGAAAAAGATTTGAATCAAAATGTCTAAAGATTACTGTTTTTTGATCAATCGCTGCAAATATAAAGGAAAAGCGATCAAAAGTCTAGTATTTTGCGAATTTTCGCTAAAATACAGATTCGTTGTCTAGCTGCTTGTAGATCAATGATTTATAAAGCTAAAAAGAAGATTATTTTTAAAATTTTATTAAACTGGTATAGGTGAA
>CALIAG010000178.1 GCA_938041325.1 uncultured Saprospiraceae bacterium
CCTAATGAAATCATTGACCAGTTCATTGTTTACGATATCTCTGGTAAAAAAGTAAACTCCTATTTGATTGGAACGCCCAGAAAGGAATTGAACCTTAACCATCTTGGTAAAGGAATGTATTTTCTGGAATTGACTACGACAAATGGAAAGTATACTTCCAAGTTGATTTTAAACTAAACTCTCAAACCCCAAAACACGTTTCCTTGTTTTTTGAATCAGGAAACGTGTTTTTCTTTTCAATAGAAAATTTAATTGGGCTGCTTTAGTATTCAATTTTTACTAAAAAGATAACATTATCGTTTAATAGGTAACTTAGCATGTTGAGACATGAATAGGGTAGTCTTACTCAATTGAACTATTCTTGAGGCAATTTATTTTTAACTTAGGTGTTGTCGAAAAATCAAAAAAAAATATTTTAAATCATTCGTTATGAAAAAAAGCTTAACCCTATTGCTACTAACATTTTTAATTGGGCCAAGTTATGCTCAACCGGATTGCGCACCTGGTCAATTTCAACAAAGGATTCATGGTAATAACGTAAGTGCAAATCTAAGCCTCACAGGAACCCTTTTTACGGAAGATGGAGAAGGAAGCTTCAATGTGCCATTTGATCCAGTCAGTACTGTAAGTACTATTTTTACAACGGGACTCTGTGTACTTGGAAAAGATGCTGGTGGCAATTTAGTAGGAGGAGGTACGTTTTATGGTGGCTTGTCAGGTAATTCTGATTTTTGGCCAGGACCGTTGACTGATACAGGGCAAACTATAACAGAAAATTGTGAAAATTGGGATCAATTGTGGAAGGTAGAGAAATACCAAGTTTATAATCATTTAGTCGATTTTAATGACAATGGAGTTATCGATGATCCGATTGATGATATCTACAAATGGCCAGGAGCTGGCAATCCAAATTTTGAATCAATGAATGGTTTTGCGCTACCAGATTTGCCTCAAGGATATGCACCTTTTTGGGATGAAAACAGTGATGGAATTTATGACCCTTCAGTTGGAGATTATCCAATTGCACCTAATACCAATCAGGAGGCTTTTCCAGAGCAGTTGTTTTGGGGCGTTTTCAATGATGCCGGAAACGTGCATACTGAATTTAACGGGGTTGAGATAGGAATGGAAATTCAATTTTCTGCGTGGGCTTACGCATGCGAATCAGAGAATGACCTGAACAATTCCGTCTTTGTTTCTTACAAGTTTATCAATAGATCAGTCGAGGTACTCGAAGATGGAAGAGTGGGACTATTTGTAGATTTTGATTTAGGATGTTTTGAAGATGACTATATTGGTTCAATTCCTGATAAGAATACCTTTTACGTTTATAATGCGGATGACGTTGATGGCACAGCTTCTGATTCAACAAGCTCATTCTGTACCGCTTCGATTCCCACTTACCAAAACAGGACACCTACCCAATCGGTAACCATTCTAGATGGCGAATTGGATTATTTTGGAGTGATTTCAAGTGTAGGAATAGGAGGTCCTCCCGGTCAAGGAACACCAGTAATTTTGTTTGAATTATATAATTACATGAACGGCTTATGGAGAGATGGCCTCCCATTCTCGGAAGGTGGCAATGGCTATGATCCATTACAAACAAATCCGGTTACCAATCATTTGTATGATGGAAATCCTAATGATCCTGAAGAATGGTCTATGATAGGAGAAGATTTGTTAATTGGGGATTATAGAGCAATGGCCAGTACAACTATCCCTGATTTAAATCCTGGTCAGTCGACTGAATTGACCTATGTCTTTACTTACTTTGATGATGAAGGCAACGATAATATTCAAAATGTACAATCTATTTATGATCGCGTAGATTTTATCCAGTTTGGCTATGATCAAGGAATGGTCAATGCTTGTGACTATCAACAAGTTTGTATAGAAGATTGCGTATGGCCTGGTGATACAAATGAAGATGGAATCGCCAATCATTTCGATTTGCTTCCTATTATGACCAATGTTGGAGAAAGCGGTCCAGAAAGATTGAATTATCCAACTTGGGCTCCTAAGTTTGCAGAAAACTGGACACAAGACGGAGTTAAACATGCCGATGCAAACGGAGATGGAATGATTGATATAGTTGACCTCTATACAACGGATTTCCACTATGATTTTACCAATTCAAGTTACGTAGTGCCTGAAGCGAATTATCCTATAGGCAATAACGTCTATGTAGAATTGACTAATGGTGCGGATATCGATAATTTAGATTTTGGTCAATTTTCAGCCATCAGTGTAAAATTGAGAAATGTTGAAAATTTACATGCACTTGCCTATACCTTAGAATACGACCCTGCTTATTATTCCATGTGGAACCCAACTTCGAATTTGTTTGGCTTATCAATTGGTGCAGAAACTGCTTCATTGGCACGTTGGATTCCGGATCAAGGAGAGATCGCTTATGCATCAGGAAAAATAGAGGACCTTTATAATTTTGAAGATGAAGTCATCAATACGATAGTTATAAGAATCAATCCTGACTTAGCCAATGAAGTTTTGGAATCTAACCAAACACGAATCCGCTTCAGAAATCTCATTGGTCTGGATGCTGATGGCAACGATCTAAATATAGGTGCCGAGGATGTCGTTTTGACCATTCCAGGTATTATGGTTTCAAATGAAGAAATAGTTCTGGAAGGTTTGAGTATTTTTCCTAACCCTACATCAGGTATGGTGAGCGTTGAATCTCCGCAAACTGAAATTATTTCTATTAAAGTCTTCGATGTTTTAGGGAAACTAGTAGAAAATTTTAAAGTTGAAAATATAGTAGCAAATCTGGATCTGCAATCGGTTAAAAGTGGCGTTTATTTTCTAGAATTAGAAACAGAAAAAGGAACGCAAACAAGGAAGTTAATGATTCGATAACCTAGATGGATTTTTTGAATAATACCAAATATATTTTCCGTGTATCTGCGGCTTGAACAAGCCGGGATGCACGGTTTTTTATTTATAATAATATCCTCCTCCTTTTCTACGAAGTCATCGAAAAAATCACAAGCTAATCTGAAAAGCAAGCATATTCACAGGGACCAACATCAATTCCCGATCCACTCGTTTCAAATTAGTCCCATCCGTTTTTTCTGCGTTGGTCTTCAATTTTGAGAATGCCAATTCGTAAC
>CALIAG010000179.1 GCA_938041325.1 uncultured Saprospiraceae bacterium
CCATCATAAGTACTGGTCCCTCTTCCAATTTCATCCAATAGTATCAAACTTCTATTTGAAATATTATTCATGATAGAAGCAGTCTCATTCATTTCCACCATGAAAGTAGATTCACCTGAAGAGATATTATCAGAAGCTCCAACTCTTGTAAATACTTTATCTATCAAGCCAATTTTAGCTGAAGATGCAGGGATATATGATCCCATTTGCGCCATTAAAACAATCAAGGCTGTTTGTCTCAACAAAGCAGACTTACCAGCCATGTTAGGCCCAGTAATCATTAATAATTGTTGTTCTTCATTGCTCAAATAAACATCATTCGGAACGTAGCTTTCGCCCAGCTCTAAATGTTGTTCAATTACTGGATGCCTCCCTTCTTTTATGTCTATTGTTAAAGAGTCATTTATTTCTGGCCTACAATAGTTGTTTTTGATGGCCACTTTGGCAAATGACTGTAAACAATCTAATTTAGCAATCAAGGTTGCATTACTCTGTACTGGCTGAATATAATCCGCAATACTCATGATCAAAGATTCGAAAAGAGAAACCTCCAAGACGAGAATTTTCTCTTCTGCACCGAGAATTTTGGTTTCCAATTTCTTCAACTCGTCAGTGATGTAACGCTCTGACCCTGTGAGGGTCTGTTTTCGAACCCAATTATCTGGCACCAATCCTAAGTTCTTGTACTTATTCGTGACTTCTAAGTAGTACCCAAAAACATTATTGAAACCAATCTTAAGACTTGTGATGCCTGTCGCTTTTGCTTCATTCTGTTGAATTTCTAGAAGCAGTTCTTTGCTGTTATTGACAATATTTCGCAACTCATCCAATTCCTCAGAATTCCCATCCGCGATTACGCCACCTTTATTAAGGTTGACTGGAGGCTCGTCTTTTATTTCTTTCTCAATTTTATCTTTTAAAACTGCACAAGGATTTAAAGCATCCCCAATATTTTTGAGAAAATCATTTTTACTTTCTATCAACAAAGTTTTCATTGGAGCAATCACAGCCAAAGCGTTTTTCAATTGCACCACTTCTCTTGGATTAATCTTACCCAAAGGTACTTTTGAAATCAATCTTTCAATATCTCCTATTTGCCTCACATAGGTATCGAGTTCTTCTGCCAATTCTGATTGATCAATCAAGTATTCCACCATGTTCAATCTCGCCTCGACTTCTGCTTTATTTTTAAGTGGAAGAACCACCCACTTTTTCAAAAGCCTCGCTCCCATTGGAGACACGGTCTTATCTAAAATATTGATTAATGGAATTCCGTTTTCGTTTTGGGAATAAATTAACTCCAGATTTCTAATGGTAAAACGATCCAGCCACACAAACTTATCCTGAATCATTCTATTGATTCGGCTAATGTGTGCAAGGTTGCTCTTTTCTGTAGTTGCTAAATAATGAAGTATAGCTCCAGAAGCGATTTGAGCCAATTCCAATTTTTCAACACCAAATCCTTTTAGGTTTTGTACTTCAAAATGAGTCAATAATTTTTCTCTTGTAAAATCAAGTTGATAAACCCATTCATCTAGAGGATAGGTATAAAATGAATCGCCAAATGCAGTATTGAAGTTTTTTGATTTAGCTTTTGAAAATATAATTTCAGATGGACCAAAACTTTGTAATAGTTTGTCAACATAAGCCCGACTCCCTTCGCTCACCAAAAATTCTCCAGTTGAAATATCTAGAAAAGAAATCCCAAATTCATCTTTCTTCCCAAAATGGACAGAAGCCAAATAATTATTTTTCTTATGATCCAACAGTTGGTCATCGACAGCGACACCTGGAGTTACCACTTCTGTTACTCCCCTTTTGACAATTTTTTTCTCTTTAGAAGGCTTTTCTAATTGTTCACAAATTGCGACCCGAAATCCTGCTCTAACTAGGCGAGGCAAATACATATTTAAAGAATGGTAAGGAAAACCAGCTAGTGCTATATCTGATCCTCCATTATTTCGCTTCGTCAAAACAATGCCTAAAACACCAGCTGCAGTAACGGCATCATCTGCAAAGGTTTCATAGAAATCTCCTACTCGATAGAGTAAAATCGCATCCGGATGTTTTGATTTGAGCCGAAAATACTGTTGCATTAACGGTGTTACCTTGCTTGGTTTTTTTGTAGTTTTCTCTTTCTTCTGCAATTTCTAGATTTTTTGCGCACAACTATTTAAAATCTGGATAAACTAGGGGGCGTTTATCCCATTAAGTTCCTCTACAAAGATAAATTTAAAATCCTTAAATGAGAACTTGTAAGCGAACAACTTTAATTAAAGAAAAGGCTAAAAAATTCAAGGCTTTTGGATTCAATAAACCCATAGAATTGTATCTTTGTGCATTAAAAAATTTAACCATTTAAGGCCTGTGCTTGTAACCATGCCTTTATTAATTCAAAAAAAATACTATGATTTCACAGCTTGAAATGCTTAACGAAGATGAAAAAGCGAATCTTTTTGATGCGATTCCTTTAATCACCATACTTATTGCAGGAGCAGATGGCGACATAGACGCGGATGAAATAGCCTGGTCTGAAAAATTAACTAAGATTAGAGGATATGCTCACCCAGAAAATTTGCAGACTTTTTACGAAAAAATTGGTGAAAATTATTCTGACAAATTAAAATCAATGATTGCTGAACTTCCAAATGATGTTGACGAAAGGACTAAGCTTATATCTGATAAACTTGCCAACCTCAACGGATCATTAGCTCGTCTTGATGTTAATTATGGAGCAAGATTATATAAAAGCTTCGTCACTTTTGCTGAACACGTAGCAAAAGCCTCTGGCGGTTTTTTAGGTTTTGCATCTATCAGCAGAGAAGAAAAAAAATTGATTGGTTTGGAAATGATTGCGCCAATCGTTGTTGAAGAAAGTGAAGAGACTGGCGAAGACGCTTAAGACGCCTTTATACATTTTAACTAAATTTTTGGAATATGAAAACTATTAAAGCACTGCTTGCTTGTGCATTCATGAGTCTTTTGTGTATTACTATTTCAAATGCACAACCTGATCTTTTTCACAAATATGGTTGCCATTATTCCAAAAATTTAGTTCCTATCCATCCTCTGACTCCAGAAGAATCTAATCGTAATATTTTAAACGAGAATAGATCGGACACCATTGATATCCTGAACTATAATATAACATTGGAGATTATTGATTTTACAGGCAAACGTGTAAATGGAAATTGTAAAGTTGATTTTGTTCCATTGATGAATAATGTTGATCATATCATTTTGGATCTTCTGGAATTCAACATTGATTCTATTACTCAGAATGGCCAACAAATTTCATTTGATTATGACGGAATGCAAATTATTGCAAATTTAGATCAAACGTATAATCAATTAGACTCTACAGCAATTACTGTGTTTTACAATGGTGTTCCCTTAGTTGATCCCGGTGATTTTGGAGGCCTTGATTTCAGAGGTGGCTACGCCTATAATCTTGGAATTGCTTTGAATTCCAATCCTTATAATTATGGAAAAGGATGGTTTCCATGTTTTGATAATTTTGTAGAAAGGACAACTTATGATTTCAACATAATCACCGCTAATGGCAGAAAAGCGTATTGCTCTGGAAGCTTGGTAGATGAAGTTACTTTGGGAGGAGACACGATAATGAGGTCCTTTCGAATGGACAATCCATTGACCACCTATTTAGCAGGTGTCGCCGTTTCGAATTATGGCGAAGTCAATGGTTTTCACGAAGGATTGAATGGGCCAATTCCAACACAACTGTTAGGAAAACCAGCCGATACAACTGCCATGAAAACATCCTTTTCAACTTTAGGCGATGCGATTGATATGCTGGAATATTGGTTTGGTCCCTATTGCTGGAACAGAGTCGGTTTTGCACATACGGTGGTCGGTGCGATGGAGCATGCGGAGAATGTTGCCTACCCAGATTTTATTGGTGTTTCAGGAAATAATTTGGATCAAAGAAACTTAATGAGTCATGAACTTGCACATCATTGGTGGGGAAATGTTACGACTTTATCCTCCCCAGAAGATATGTGGATTAAAGAAGGAAATGCAGAATACAGCGCTCACTTAATGACGGAATGGCTCAATGGTCGAGACGCATTTGTTGATCAAGTTATAGATAACCAGAAAGAGGTAATGCGTACCGCGCATACTAATGATGGTGAATATTTAGCACTCTCTCCTATGGCTTTTGAAAACACCTATGGAACCCACACTTATTACAAAGGAGCTTCTGAAATGCACAACTTACGAGGATATTTAGGAGATAGTTTATTCAGACAAGGCATGACAACTCTTTTATTGGAAAACAAATTTAGCTCTATGGATGCAGCTGAATTTCGCGATGATTTGACTGCTGCTACGGGTGTCGATATGAACCCATTTTTTAATGCGCATATTTTTAATCCTGGCTGGGGTGTTTTTGAAGTTGATTCGGTGCAAGTTACTGAAGCAAGTTCTGGGTATGATGTAAAATGTTTTATGCAAAACAAACTCTATAAGTCTCCTCTTTTTCACGAGCAGGTGCCAATCGCAGTGACATTTTTTGATTATGATGGCAATGAAGCGACACGACGAGTTATTTCAGATGGGGAATTTTCTGATGCGACTACCAATATCCCTTTTGAGCCAGAATTTCAAATTGTAAATTATACTACGACCATGACACTTGCTCAATTCTCTGCTGATTTGACTTTGGATGAACCAAATGTTTATGGTTTTGCAAATACGAATTTTTCGGTAAGCTTAGTTGAAAACAATGGAGACCCGGAAAGGATTTGGATTCAACATCTTTATGGAGG
>CALIAG010000180.1 GCA_938041325.1 uncultured Saprospiraceae bacterium
CGGAGCAATTGGATAGCAGTAGAAAGCTTGAAATTAATAAAAATGCGGAAAAGACTTTCATGTGCTTATGTTTAGATTTCGCACCTACGGCGCTTATTCAAGATGCGTTATAAATGTGCTATAAAGATTTCGCTCCTCTGGAGCTATGTCTTTAACGTATGACAAGATAAAAAGCTACAGTCAGTCTATTGTCGATTTTTTAATTTTTCGACTGACAATCGTTTACAGTTTAGTTTTCGCACCTACGGTGCTTATTGAAGATGCGTTATAAATGTGCTATAAAGATTTCGCTCTTTTGGAGCTATGTCTTTAACGTAGGACAAGATAAAAAGCTACAGTCAATCTATTGTCGATTTTTTGATTTTCCAACTCACTTGGGGATTATGAATAGGCTATTGAGATTTTGGGAAAAGATATTGTGCTTAAATAATCTAGCTCCAGAGGAGCGAGACCTTTATAGAATCAAAGTACAAGAGCTTTTTAAGCGCCATCGGTGCGGCATCTATTTTTTTAATGATAAAAATTATCAAACCAAAATACATCCAAGATGTTGGAATAAAATTTTTGATTAAAAAGATTTTCAAGAAAAACGAACCTATTATTCCAAGTCTTTAAACCTCCAAAGGTTATCTGTCAAATCGGTAAAAGCAACGATACCAAATTCGTAATTCCAATACACCTGCAATTTTGCATCAATAAAGTCATTATTGAACACATCGGTAAAAGTTCTACCATGGAAAGTGATTTCATCCAAGACTTCAGGATTCCAAGTGCTCGGATAAGTCCGCTGATCCGTTTCATGATAAAACACTTGAACAGAAGAAAAAGTAGTATCAGGTACTCCACAAAATATGTTCATGATATCAGCAACGTTTCTACTTTCAGGATCGGGATAATAAGGCCTAGCGGTCAGGCTCAAATCTAACCTTAGATTGAGAGAATCGCTGCTTAATACCAAGCGTTTGACCTGCGAAGTATAAGGATACTCGACCGTATCACCTTCTTCAAAAACATTGTATTTGAAAAAGGTCGCGCCACTATTTAGCAATAAGTCTGATTCTTCAATTTCAAAAATGGTTTCTTTATCTGTAGAATCAATAAATACGATTTGGCTTTTATCCAAATATGGAATTGATTCCAAGCTGGACTGATTGATGGAATAATCTCCTATATCTATGCTTTGATTTCCTTCAGGTTCCATAGGGATGACCATCATCTCATCGTCATCTGAACAAGCAGAAAATAGCGTAAGAATTAACAAAAAAAGGAAAGGGAAAAGGGGAATTGTGGATAAAGGAAAACGACTTAGTTTGTTCATAGCTTAATCATATCTGAATAGATAAATTATTTGTCAAGGAACAAATCTAATAAAAAAAATACATTTGATAGGTTAAAGAAATTATTTACGCTCTTTATTTATTCATAAAAACAACTGACTTTGTCTAAGGATTTTCTTTTTAAATTAGGCACAAACACTTCCTCAGAAGGATAGCCTACAGGGAATAATATATAGGCTTTTTCATTAACAGGACGCTCAAGTATTTTGCTCAAAAAATTCATTGGACTCGGCGTATGGGTTAAGGTAACCAAGCCTGCTTTATGAACAGCTGTTATGAACATTCCGCAGGCAATTCCCACAGATTCATTGACATAGTAGTTGGTTTGCTTGTTGCCAGATTCATCTAGATCGTAAATCTTTTTAAACGCCACAACGAGCCACGGAGCGACTTCAAGGAATGGTTTGTTCGCATCCGTTGCAATCGGTTCCAAGTCTTTTTTCCAGCGGTCACTCATCCTCGATTCATAACTTTCTCTTTCTTCTGCTTCAGCAGCTTCCCGTATCTTTGATTTCAACGCTGGGTTGGAAATAGCACAAAAATTCCAAGGTTGTTTATGTGCACCGGAGGGAGCAGTGGAGGCCGCAAGGATAAGATTTTCAATCACCTCTTTGGGTACAGCTTTGTCTGAAAAAGTTCTTATGGACCTTCTTTGGTCTAAATGCTGGTAATAGAGTTTGGTACGTTCGAGAACTTCCGTTTCTTCTATTGCTTCTACTTTATAAGGTATGTGTTCGAAACCTTTGATTATTTTAGGCATGTCGCGATCCTTTTAATTTTAGCTTATCGGGGTATTTAAATTTTGGTATTCAATAAGCTTAACGCAAATAAAATTTACGGCTAAGCAATACCTACTAATTTAAAGGGTATTTGCAGTTTTTGTTGCATAATATCTCAGGACATTATTAAAAACTTTACATTAATACACCATTCTTTGCTTCAATATTCGGTGGCAAATCTGTTTCACCTAACATTTCTCGGAGATCAATTTCAATTATTCGACATAAAGACAACATGGGAATATCATTGCCAAGCCCTTCAAATGGATTTTCAGAATAATCCCCAATCAATTCCATCATAAGGTAAACCCAACCCACTATAACAGTAAAAGGAATAGACAACCAAATGGCCCAATGGCCCAATTGATGAAATTCAGATACCATTCCTAAAGGCAAAAGAAATATGAATATTCCCACGAAAATTGCACTCATGCTTCCATATTGTCTAGGAAGTGGAAATTTCTTAATCCGTTCAGCCTTTCCCTGATGGGTATAAAAATCATTGAAAAGCTTCTGCAATTCCATATGCCGGAAATCATCAATTAAATGCTTTGACCTTAATTCTTTCAAATCCTGACTTTGTTGATCGATGATCTGAGTGGCTGTATTCTTATAATTTATTAGACGATCCAATTCTTCAGCTGGCAAGAATATTTTTAATTGATCTTCTGTAACCGTATCAGCGTGTAAGCCAATTCCCCAAGATTTCATCCTCTTTTTTGCTGTTCGAGCAACATGCTTTCCTTGATTGATGTGTTCCCAAGGCGTTGGAATCAGCAGTTGACTTCTAAGTGTATAAAGATATGCGACATGTCGATAAAGAAGTTTTTGATGGATCGCATGTAATTCTTCTTCGGAATAATCATTCTCTGTAAATTGGTTTCCAACATATGCCTTAACCGTTGCTCCAAGCATTCGACTTGAATTGACAATCGCTCCCCAAATTTTACGCGCTTCCCACAATCGATCGTAAGCCTGATTATTTTTGAAACCTATATAAAATGCTACAGCAGTACCGATTACAGATAACGGAAGCCAAGGAATGACAAACCATTCTAAATGGAAAAAAGCAAAAACACAAGTTACAAATGTTGCCCAAGCAGTAATCCAAAGTAGATGACCACCAGAAAAACGCATGATACTTTTGAAATCAAAATTCTTATTAATATACATATGATTCTTAGAGGTTTAGTATTAGCCCCAAATATAGGAATGATTTTGTGAAATAGCGGATAAAAATTTTCCTATCCAATTTTATTGGAAACCCAATATTCATAAACTATTTAAGACTTGAAAGATCAATTTGTTTATTAAATTTGGAAAAAATTTGATTTTCTTTTACTAAATCAATGATTAAAATGAATTTATCGAATCAGCTAGCCAAGGATTTCAGGAACTTGCATTTTGGAGGGAATTGGACCTACTCCAATCTTAAAGATAATTTGGAAGATGTTACTTGGGTACAAGCCAATTCCAAAATCACACCTCTGAATTCTATCTTAGCACTTACTTATCACATTCACTATTTTGTAAAAGTAACTTTGAAAGTTTTAGAAGGAGGCCCTTTAGATGCCCATGATAAATTCAGTTTTGATCATCCGAAAATTGAATCGCAAACAGAATGGGAAACCTTTTTAGATGAAGTGTGGAGAGATGCCAATGCTTTTGCAAATAGGGTAGAAAAGTTGCCAGATGAAAAACTATGGGAAACTTTTTCTGAAGAAAAATATGGAAATTACTACAGGAATATCCAAGGAATAATTGAGCATAGTCATTACCATTTGGGACAAATTGTGGTCATTAAAAGAATGCTCTCAGTAGAAAATGAAATTTGATTGCAACAGTGTTCATTACCATTCTCGCCATTCACTGGCTATTCCATCTTCGAATTTAGTTACATCTATGCCAACAGAGTCTGCAATATTATCAAAGATATCACATAGTTCTTCGCGCTCACCGGTTTCAATAAAACCATTATCCAAAATCAAATCTAAGTCATTTAATTGAAGAACACTTTTTTGGATTAGCGCTATTTTTTCCTTTTCAGAAAGCTGGTTAGAACCTTCTAAATCATTGATCAATTCTTCAAAGATTACCACTGCTTTATTGCAATTTTTTTCGGTATAAACCTCCAATCCAAATTCCAATTTTTCTGGCCAATTTCTAATAGAGAGGTTTTTTAGAATGAGTTGCAACTCAGTCAGATTTTCTGAAGCGGCTTCCACAGCTTTGGTGGGATCAGAATATTGATCTAATTTTTTCCAAGATTTAATTTGATTCAACAAACCCAATTCCTTTAGCTTGGAAATGAGTGGATAGTAATCCTCATTTTTAACACCAACACTAGCAGGATGAATAATGAGCTTTTTAAGTGTTTTATTTTGGTTTAAAAAATTAAATGAATCCAATTGTAAAATGTTTTGTAAGAGCAAATCTTCAAGCTTTGGCAACACGCCAATACTCGTTGCATCTTTTAAGCGCTTACATCCGGTCAGACGCATTGTTTTTAAATTAGAATTCTGTTCTCCAATTCCATCCAATGTTTCTAATCGTGGACACTGGTCAAGTACGATTTCTTGAAGATGCTGAAGACTTCCGAGTCCTTTTAAACTTTCGCAGTTCAAAGTTCTCATTTCTAATTTTTGTAATTTTCTAAAAGTTGAAAAAAGTGAAAAATCTTTGTTTTTAAATTTAAAAAGATTAGTATATTTTAAGTTTTCTAACTTGTCGAAATGCTTGAATTTTTTGGGAAAAGTTCCACCTAAATAAATCAAATTGGTAAAAGGACTAAAGTCGAATTCAGTTTTGGTTGTTTCCGGTAAATGCAAGTGCGTCAATTGAGTATGTTTATATAAAACCTCCATGTTTTCACAACTGTACTGAATCGTAATTCCTTTGATGTTTTTCAATCTTTCATCGGCTAAAAAATCGATTGTACTGCTTTGTATTTGTAAATATTTTAAATCAAATTTTTCAATAGCGGCGAGAGAATCAGAGATATTGTCATTCTGAATCCAAATAACTTCGGAGTCGATTCCAATTGCTGTTTGGAAGGGTAGTGGCTCTTCAATTCTGACGTTGTTGAGACTACTGTCATTGGATTGAAACATTTTTTTAATTCGATCGAAAAACCGCATGGTTTATTTTTTTATGATACCTAAATGCAAAATTCGACCGCCTGTTTGATTAACTGGGCTCACACTTTTTCCAATAATAATCCCTCTTTCTGGTGCTTGGTATTCTTTGATTATATCCCCAAAAATATTTCTTAAAGTTGCTATTTTATCCCCTTTGTTTACGATATCAGTTACGGATGGATGGACAGTCAATAGTCCTCCTGTATCTGTATAAAGCCAATAGGATTTTTTACACAAAACCGTTTCATCTGAAAGTTCTTCCACTTCAGTGTCGAGCATGTTTAAGTATCCCAGCAAGTTGTAAATACCTGTGAGACCATCTCTGATCATTCCCTTTTGAAATAAATTGGGATTTCCAACTTCCAATGTAATTGCTGGAATTTCTAGTTCGTCAGCAGTTCCTCTCAGGGTACCATCACTTGGTGGATTATGGACAATTATCTGAGCGTTTTGAAGGAGCGCCATTTTACGAACAACCTCATCACTCATGTCTGCCCGAATGTAATAAGAGTTGACTCTACCATTACTTGCTGTATGCAAATCAACAAGGAAGTCAAACTGCTTAATGATTTTCTCAACTATCCGCCATGCATAGATCTGACTGACCGTACCATTTTCTTTACCAGGCATGATGTGATTTAGATCTGTTCCATCAATGAATCTTCTTTTCTTCCGTAAAAAAGAAGGCACATTAATGATAGGGACTCCGACAATTGTACCTTCTAGATTTTCTACATCGATTTCATTAAACAAACGTTGAATGACGGGAATACCATTTAATTCATTGCCATGTACGGCAGCTGTAATTCCAACAGTTTTTCCATCGACTTTTCCTCTTGCAACCATTATTGGCACCTGAATGGGTTCTCCCATACCGTCGTTTACTACTCTTAACCAAAATCGAGAAATTTCACCTTTGGGAACTTTGTCAACATCTAGTTTATCAACAACATCGATTCCCGAATTTGTTATGTTCAACATTTTTTTTTGTTTTTTAGAAAGTAATCCCAAATTAAATCTGATGCTTTTTCGACCAAAGGTTCTTTACGCATTTTTGCTATCTGAGGAAGACCACCAATGCTTGTTGTGTTTATTTCTGACAAAACTCTTTTTCCATCGTCATTAACTAAAGTATCAACTCCGTACATCACAATGCCCAATTTTGACAATATTGGATGGATCGTTTTTACAATGTTTATTTCATCCAGATCTACTGTAGTATGATTGGAGCTGCCTCCCATGGCCACATTGCACAACCATGAATCTTTCGCAGGGAGCCGAAGCGAAGCGCCCATTATTTCTCCATTTACTACGATTATTCGTTTATCTCCTTGATTTACGTTTTTTAAAAATCTCACCCCCAAATAAGCAATGTCAACATATTTATTTTGATCAAGGAATTCAGAAAAAGTCTTTTCTGTTTTACCTTCCCATACTTGATCACCATCAATCCTAATTATCCCTCGTCCTCCATATTCTCTGAACGGTTTCAAAACGATTGGAAACTCTTTTTTGAAATCAATAATGTCTTCCAATGAAGAGCATATACGCATTGGAGGGCAACAATCCTGAAAGTTCATTAAGAATTCCTTGCTGCCAGTTTTGAATATTCCTTGTGGATCATTGACGATTACTTGCTCCGAAAAGTTTTTTGACAAAAAATCAAGGAAAGAAGAATCAATAGGTGGAGGCATTCTTAAAAATACCCAATCGTAACTGCTGCAAAATTCTTCGTGAATGTCTTCTTGAAATATTTTTCCACTTTTGTCGAAAGCAAAATCAGCAGAAGGTTTTATCACTGAAAGTTTAATAGCATTTTTACCAGAAAAGAAATCTTCGTTTTCAGGCATTGCTCGACTCGCAATATTTACTTCAGCACAAAGCGGATTAGCAGCAAGTGCTCTTACCAATGCATATAAGGAATTTTCAGAGCTGTGGTTTTTATGATCAGTTAAGACCAATAATTTGTACTTATTCATTTTTTACCATAATTTCATCTAGTAGACTTAAGTCATCATTCAAGCTTTTAAAGAGCTTCATTCTGAATTTTCCTTGTTTATTGAACAAGGTTTGAGCCATTTTATCAATAGCAACCATGGATAAAACGGTTTGTATATATGCCTCAATTAAATCGTCTAGGCCAACTCCCAGTTTATTGAAATCTCTTCTGTCCATTAGTACCAATCTGTTGGTATCAGATCCCCAGCTTCCATCTTCTTTCTTGAAGGATAGGTTTGTCCCAAGCATTTTCCAGCTATTGGTTCCATTCGTTATGTTGTCTATTAGTGGTTTCTCTGCTCTTCGCGCATAAGTACATAAAGGCCTGATTCCTTTTTCTGTAGAACTTACCATCATTCGAATATCTGCAACGAAAGTTTGGTTTTTTTGATTAGGGATAGTGCCTACATGATACAGCTTTCCTGATTTGGTAATGCTGCTCCAATTTGAATTGCCAATCAAGCTCTGTACAATAAATAGATCATAGTCAAATTCCATTTCCATAAAAGCTTCTAGTTCTTCTTCATTGACGATGGTGTAAACACCTTGACCTGCATTGCTATAAGGAACTTTTACAACGGCATGACCTCCCATTTTTTTCACCCACAGTGGGACTTCATTTTTACTGACATCCCATATCGTCTCAGGGGTGTTTATCATTAAACCATGCGGTTCTAATTCTGCATTAAAAATATCGTAAGCTTTTGCTGCAACCATTTTGTTGCGACCTCCGGCTAGGCAAGCGACGATAGGATTCAATATTTTTGTTTTGGAATGTACCGGCAGTCTATTCCATGGTTTTTGTGTAACATATCTAAAAGCGGCCCGAATTGGAACCCATTCTCCTTGATCATTCTTTATTTGCATCACACCATCTTCAAAAGTAACAGAAGGATTGGGGTCATTATCATGATAGGATACTAAGTGAACAGGCTCTTGCATGACATCAGCAATAACCTCTGCGTAGCCGGAAGTTTCCATTGGGTTTTTATCATAAATGACAGCCAGTCCACCTTTAATGTTTTTCCTCAGTCCTTTTAGATAAGGTTTAAAGGTTCTTTCGATCAAGAGTCGGTAACTGCCTTGTTCTTGATTGTCATCAATTAGAGGCATTGATTTTTGGCCAGAGGGACAAGAGTTATTTTCTATAACAACCATTTGCCGTTTACCAGATGCAGAAGTCACATTTAAAAGGTCTGCTCCGGCCCAGAGAAAATATTTGGCTTTGTGATTCAGTATTTCTCGCAATTTTTCGCCATTGACCTGAGGGTGCATGTGGCAATATCTTGTGATTATTCTCTCTTGATCTAGCGATAGAAAGAAATTGATCATTGGATGAATAGTGGCATTTAGTGCCTTGGGATACCAGTGCAAATGCGCTTCGAATTCACCAGGTTGAACAGTCTTTGATGTAGCCAACGTAAGTGTTATTTAAAATACGTGTGAATAAAATTAAGTTTAGAATCCGTTGGTAAACATATGTCCTTTTTTGGAATAATGTTCTGAAAACTCCAATTATTTTATCGGCTTTTTGACTTATTTTTTCATCGCCTTTTTCCATACCTTTCCGGGCTCCGTTGGATTGTATTTCCAATCCTTAATGAGCATCGGTGACCAGTTTGGATCAAAGACCCAAACACAATAAGAAATGCCTTTTTTCTTGGCATATTGAGTGATACTTGCGACGTAGCTGGCATCACTGATTACAGGATTGTGCGCTCCTTTATCTTCTGCTCCACAATATCCAATTTCTGTCAAAATAACGGGGTAGTGGTCTGCTACGTGTCCATAATCTTTCTCCCATTGTGCTTCCCAAGGCTTTTCTCTTTTTTGCGGATAAGGATGGCTGACATAAGCGATTCCTCTTGCATCGATCGGATCATTTACGACTTCAGTAAGATCATAAGCCCAATCAAATCCTGCAATTAGTGGAATATTTTTCGCTCCATTAGCACGGACAATAATGATCAATTCTTCCATGATTTCTTTCCACTGTGTCCAGCTACAGGTTCCTAATTCTCCTCTGCTGACCGTTGGTTCATTGAATAATTCAAACATTGCAACGGTAGAATTATTGCCATATCGTTTAGACATTTCGATCCAAAATTCAAAGGTTTCTTTTTGATTGGTATCGTAGCGTGGATGCTGATACAAATCGGAACGTAGATTACCGATGCTATGCCAATCTAAGATGACGTAAAGACCTTCTTTTTTCGCCATTTCAATTCCTTCGTCTAGTAATTTGAGATAGGCTTCTTTGCCTCTTTCGCGCCAAGCTCTTGGATGAATTGGAAATCTTACAATGTTGGCATTCCAACTTTTAATTTGCCGAAAATATTCTTGATTCCAATGACCATCTTTTTCTAATTTGTCTGGATCACTGGCGTCCAATCCTTTAAATATAATCGGGGTATCCGTATCTGTAATGAATTGATTGGCTTGTACTTTTATCCAAGGTAAATCCTGGGATTGAAGAATCGAATTGTTGAAAAAGAAAAAAGCGAAAGTTAGCAGTAATAGAAATTTGTTCATGATTGTGTTTATTTATTTGGGATGCTTTTTTTCTTGATATTAAATTTTAATGTTCACTCGCTATTTTGGCACCACAGTAATTATTACCCTTTTATAACGTGATAAAGTAGGTGTTCCTTTATCACTCAATTTGAGGATAATATGAATGGTAGCCTCCTTTTCTACTTCAGGAGCTTGTCCATTTATTAAATGAGCATTTTCAGGTTGTCCCAATTGAAATTCACCTTTATACGTTCCGGCTTCGAGATACGGAAACCATAGAAAACTAAGGTTATCTCCATCTGGATCCGTTGAATCAAAGGCATCTAAACGAAATTCTTCACCAGACTTAATGGTTATTTTATCGGGATGACTTAAGATTGGTACGGGCGGATGGTTGGCCTCTTCATAAGTTTGAGTACACCAATCCATCCGAGCAGCAAAGTCATTTTGGAAATCGTCTCTCCAACGCCACAAGGTTTCTTTGTAACCTTTGAATATTGTAGTATCTTTTTTTACAGATCGCCCATATGCTTTTGGAAGATAAGGAACATAAACATCATTTGTGTTGGTCCAAATCGGACGTGTTTCTGGTGCAATTTCTACAATAGAATGCCCATCTTTGGTTTTTGAAAAATCAGGTTTATACAATTCATAACGGCCGCCCCAACCGCCCCATTCTGGATGTTCAGAATTATTTAGTCCGTTGGGTATTAAAGATAAGAAGGCTGGAGTATCGCCTTCTACACCCCAAGAAACATCAGGGTATGCTGCACCAAGTGGTCCATGACCTTGTTGTATGTTTGTTGCAAACCAAGAGTTGCTGATGGTAGAATTGTCTATGCCTTGTATCACATTATTAATGCCAGTCCAAGTTGCGCTTGCGTAATCATCTCCGGGAGAAACGATGTAAAATAATTGTGGAAAAGTATTGCGTATCCAAATGCCACTGTCATCTTGATCTGAAATGGTGTACACGCGGAGTTTTGAAATAAGTTCTTCCGCATCTTTTTCGCTTTTGGTATTTTTAATTTTGTATAGTGCTTGTGCTAGTGTGTTTACACCGCCCCAAGTTGAAATCCACAAAGGTCTTTTGTCTTTTTTTTCTAATTCTTCGATTATTAAATCAGAGCCTTCAGAATCCATTTTATCACCAACTCCAGTCATTCCATATTTGGGCAATCCACTTTTGATAAGGCCTAGGAAAAAAGCTTCGGTAGGAAACCCGGTTTCATGTAACAACAAATTGGATTGTATTTTACCATAAGCATGAATAACTTTTTCGATGGATGCTGGGTTGACTTCTTTTTGATGCCAACAAGAGGTCGTAGCTACCAAGCCTTTTATATCTATTTGATTGGAATACAACAATAAGCGTATCAAAGACTGTGTATCATCTGGATCTGCTTCAATATCTGTTAGAATGATGACCCGCTCCTTA
>CALIAG010000181.1 GCA_938041325.1 uncultured Saprospiraceae bacterium
TGTGGATGCCCTGTTTTTTCTATAACGGTGTATTCTGGTTCTATGGTTAGGATTCTTGCATTGTGAGAACGTATCAGTCGTTCAACGACTTCTCCTTTAGAAAAAGCTTTCGTTGGTACTTTGTATAAAGCAATTTCTTGATAAATCACATCAGAGTTTTCATAGTAAAATGCCTTTAGAACATCTACTTGTTTTTCTAATTGTGCGACTAATTTTTTGACCATCTCTTCTGTTACATTTACAACTATCGTAAATCTATGAATTTCTTTCATTGAAGATCTAGAAGTGGTCAGACTATCGATATTAACGTGACGTCTTGTAAATACCATCACGACGCGGGTCATCAAACCCGTTTTATTTTCGCAAAAAACTGAAATTGTATATTCCTTTGTCATAATATCTGCTGCTTTTATTTTTCCAAAATGATGTCTCCAACACCTGCACCACTTGGAACCATCGGGAAAATATTTTCTTCTTTTTCTACTCGCACATGTAATAAATAAGGTCCGTCAAATTCCAGCATTTCAGCAACTGCTTTTTTCAAATCTTTTGGATCGCTGATTGTTTTTCCTTTTACACCAAAGCCTTCAGCAATTTTTACAAAATCGGGATTTTGCAATTCTACTGAAGAATATCTTCTGTCAAAAAACAGCTGTTGCCATTGCCGCACCATCCCTAAATATTCGTTGTCTAGCAAAACGATTTTTACACCAACATTCCACTGTGCGCACATCCCTAACTCTTGTATCGTCATTTGAAAACCGCCATCTCCAACAAAGCAAACTGTTTCTCGTTCGGGCTGAGCTAACTTCGCTCCAAACGCAGCGGGAAGTCCAAAGCCCATTGTACCTGCACCTCCAGATGAAACCCATTGATTGGTATCTTTGTATTCGTAGTATCTGGCTGCAACCATCTGGTGTTGTCCAACATCTGTTGCTACAATTGCTTTGCCTTCTGTTTGATTGGAAACTTCGCGAACGACTTGTCCCATCTTAATCTCTCCCTTCTTACTTGACTTCAAATCTCGGTCAATAACTTTTTCCTTTTCTTGTCGATCGCAATCTTTAAATCCTTCAATCCATTTCGGATATGATTTCTTTTTAACCAAAGGAATAAGCGCTTGAAGTGCCATTTTTGCATCTGCATTAATCGCTACTTCTGTTGGAACATTTTTATTAATTTCTGATGGATCAATTTCTATGTGAATGACTTTTGCTTGTTTTGCATATTTGTCGAGGTTCCCAGTTACTCGATCATCAAAGCGCATCCCGACAGCGATTAAGACATCGCATTCATTCGTTTTTATATTGGGACCGTAGTTGCCATGCATGCCCAGCATTCCCATATTTAAAGGGTGCCCTGTTGGAAGAGAAGACAAACCATGAATCGTAGTTCCTACTGGAATTCCTGATTTCTCAATAAACTTTATAAACTCTTTCTGTGCATGTGCAATTTGGATTCCATGTCCTGCTAATAAAAAAGGTTTTTTAGCTTTATTGATTAACTCCGCAGCATTCTTCAATGCTTCTGGATTGACTTTAGGCATTGGATGATACGACCTGATTTTAGGTGTTCTTTTATAAGAAAACTCCAACTCCCCTAGTTGTGCATCTTTGGTAATATCAATTATTACTGGGCCCGGTCGCCCGGTATTGGCGATGTAAAAAGCTTTCGCAAAAATGGCTGGTATTTCTTTTGGATCTGTGATTTGATAATTCCATTTGGTAACTGGTGTGGTACAACCCACTACATCAATTTCCTGAAAAGCATCTGACCCTAATACTTTGCTAAAGACTTGTCCGGTCACACAGACTAAAGGAGTAGAATCCATCAATGCATCACCAAGTCCTGTGATTAAATTTGTTGCACCAGGCCCCGATGTAGCCAAACAAACTCCAGTTTTTCTCGTCACTCTAGCAAAACCTTGTGCTGCATGAATTGCTCCTTGCTCATGTCTGGGAAGAATGTGTCTTATTCTATCTTGATAATAATACAATGCATCATACACTGGCATAATTGCACCTCCTGGATAACCAAAAATTGTGTCTACTTCTTCCGCAAGAAAAGACAACATGACTGCCTCTGCACCATTGACGATCTGCTCAACTTTTGAGTCTGATTTTGCTTCAGCTTTTTTGGTGGCATTTTTTGCTTTTTTCATCTTCGAATAATTATATATCTTTCAAATAAGGGGGCTTTCAATTTTTAACGCTTTTTTTACTCATCGGTTACACAACCTTCACTTGCAGAGGATACGCTTTTGCTGTATTTCCTCAGAATTCCATTTGCAGCTCTTAATGGAGGCTGACTCCAAGCTGCTCTTCTATTTGAAATTTCTTCTTCAGAAAGGTGAACTTCTATTTTATTCTCTTTTGCATCAATGGTAATTTTGTCACCATCTTTGAGTAAACCAATCATTCCTCCAACTTGCGCTTCTGGTGTGATGTGTCCAACTACAAAACCATGGGTTCCTCCAGAGAATCTGCCATCTGTGATCAATGCTACTTTACCTCCGAGTCCTGCCCCCATTATTGCAGAAGTTGGTTTCAGCATTTCGGGCATACCAGGTGCGCCTTTCGGTCCGGAAAAACGAATGACAACTACGTCTCCTTCTTTCACCTTTCCACCAATGATTGCAGCATTCGCATCAGGTTCGTCTTCAAATACTTTTGCCGTTCCTGTGAAAACCAATCCCTCTTTACCAGTAATTTTGGCTACGGATCCGCCTTCTGCTAGATTCCCGTATAATATTTGTAAGTGTCCTGTTTCTTTTATCGGGTTATCAAAACCTTGTATTACATGTTGTTCGGATTTTAAGCCTTCAACCGTTTCCATATTTTCAGCAATGGTTTTACCAGTGACGGTCAAGCAATCTCCATGTAAATATCCTTTTTCTAAAAGAAGCTTCATTACTGCTGGCACGCCTCCCACTTTATGCAAATCTTCCATCACGTATTTGCCACTTGGTTTGAGGTTTGCAAGGAAAGGGGTTTTATTACTTATTCTTTGGAAATCATCAATTGTAATATCGACTTGCGCCGCTTTTGCCATTGCGATCAAATGCAGAACAGCATTGGTTGATCCTCCCAAAATAGTGATCAATGTAATGGCATTTTCAAATGCTTTTTTGGTCATAATATCTCTTGGTTTGATATCATGTTCCATCAAATAGCGGATGGCTTTTCCAGCACGTTGAGCTTCTTCTTTTTTATCTTTGCTAACTGCAGGAACAGAGGAATTAAATGGCAAACTCATTCCCATTGCTTCAATCGCCGATGCCATTGTATTTGCAGTATACATTCCACCACAAGCTCCTGCCCCTGGGCAAGCATTTTTTATAACACCTTTATAATCTTTTTCAGAGATAGTCCCAGCAATTTTTTGACCTAAGGCCTCAAATGCAGATACGATATCTAGCTTCTCTTCCAAATAACAACCCGGTTGAATTGTTCCCCCGTATACTAAAAGAGAAGGCCGGTTTAATCTTGCCAATCCCATCATTGCTCCGGGCATATTTTTATCACACCCCACTACCGCTATAATCGAATCGTACCATTGCGCTCCGGCAACAGTCTCAATTGAATCCGCAATAATATCTCTTGATGGAAGTGAATAGCGCATCCCAGTCGTTCCCATAGACATACCATCACTTACTCCAATAGTGTGAAATATCAAACCAACTAAATCTTCGTCAAGGACACTGCTTTTGATATCCTTTGCTAAATCATTCAGATGCATATTACAAGGATTTCCTTCCCATCCTGTACTCACGATCCCTACCTGTCCCTTTTTCAAATCTTCTTCTGTCAAACCAAGGGCATAGAACATCGCTTGTGCTCCTGGCTGTCCCTCATCTTGAGTTATGCGTTTACTGAATTTATTTAGATTATTTTTATCCATAATTTTCCTTCTATTCTTTTCAATTTAAACTTATAGAGGTTTAAGCTTCTAAGGTAAATTCCCTTGGCTTTTTATTCTAATCAAAAGCTCTGACAATTACAATTCCCAATAAGCCATTTACAATATAACAATTTGATTTTCAATTAGTTAACAATTCATCTCTACGATTTCTATTCAAGTCTAAGATCTCATATGATATTGTTTTTTATAAAAAAGTTACTAAAAATTAAAAAAGCTGTTCCCTTCAGAGAGAACAGCTTTTATTTTCAGTATCTAAAAATTACCATTCTCTCATTATTCATGGAATAATAATGACGACGACGATAATGATAATAATAGTGCTAACTGACTTCAACATATTTTTTATTGCATTAAAAAAGCCATCCTCAAGGAGAATGGCTTTTACTTTATTTTAAATGAATACCAATCTCCTTTATTATGAACTAATAATAATGACTACGACCAAAATAATAGAAGATAAAATATTCAATGCTTTCATAATTTAACAGGTTTTAAATCCTGATAACTTAAAGGTGCAGGAAAAAAATCAGAACTGCAAGGTTCTTTTCCATTTTTTCCAAAAATGCAAAATTTACATTTATTTTTAATTGATCTTTATAAATTTCTTGGTTATTACTTGACCATCCTTTTCAACAAAAGAAATAAAGTAGTAACCAATTGCCAATTGAGAAATATCTATTCCATTCGTAATCTCATTAATTTTAAAATGTTGTCCCATTGTGTTGGTTATGATGACTTGTTGAAGATTAATACCGTCATTAGGAATTTCAAAAAACAACCTCTCTTTAGCTGGATTAGGATAGAGCTTTACGTCATGAATGTTTAAACTTTTATGTTCTAACTCTGTATTAGCAATCAGATTCTCTTTCAGGTTACTATCAATATGTGCATCAGTTATTTCGGAGCCCGAAATTGCATTAGATGAATTTGTCAGACCTAAGAGAGTTACTTGATCAACATAAACCTTGTCGTTATTTCCACTTGCATCACATTGTATTCTAAACGTAACATTATTATTAAAAGAATAAGTAGCGTCATCAAGCGTCAAATTGACTTGGTAAAATTGATTATTATTAAAATCTACACCGCTTGCGTAATCTGCAATGACTTGCCAAGACCCACCATTATTATAACTCACTGTAAAGTTTTCATTGTTTTCCATGCTAACAGCTCTAAAGTAAAAACTAAACTCTACTTGTGAAAAAGTACTTAAGTTAAAAACCGGACTTGTCATTGATGAAGCGGTTCCAGAATTGTCTCTTAAGCGAATTGCATAGTTGCCTTCATACGCATTACCATCAGCTCTTCTTGTGCAATCAGAACCGCCATCTATCCAACCATCCAATCCTGATTCAAAAAATCCCTGATGTACGATCACCGGACCAGATGAAGAAGGCAATGTTGATTCTGTCAAAGTGTTGCTTGGGTTTGAAAGATTTCCAGCTACATCTTCTGCATTTACATAAAAGTCATAGCTCGTATTCTCTGTTAATCCTAAAACAGAAAAACTAGTAGTTGATGTACTACCAAAATAAACATTGTCCACATACAAGTTATATTGTAATACACCTATATTATCTGACGAAGAGTTCCAAGTTAAATCAATTGATGTTTCAGTAATTGTTTGAGCTGTAAGTGAGGTTGGAGCTGTAGGTGCTTGAGTATCCGCTTCTTCTTCTGTACTTACGTTTATGGAATTGGAATTGCCAGATATATTCCCTGCTGCATCTTGCGCATTTACGTAATAAGAATAAGTTGTAGAAGGTGTCAATCCATTTGCAGAATAATTAGTTGAAGCGGTACTTCCAATAAATGTATTATTTTGATAAACGTTGTATTGTGTTACCCCTACATTATCAGAGGAATTGTTCCACACTAAGGCAATTGAGTTCGCTGTTTGATTATTACTTGTTAAGCTAGTTGGCGTTGTCGGTGCCTGGGTATCTGAGCCACCCGAGCAGTTTCCTTGCCAAATAAGATCTACATATTCAGGGTGATCAATAAATGGGTTTCTATTATTTTGAAACCCAAAGATTTCATTATTACGATCAATTTCTTTAGTAGAAACCGGGTCATTTTGATGCCAACTCAAAAGCATGGTCAAAGCCCAATCTTCAAAAACTTCAAAACTTGTTCCGTTTAATACCGCATCTGATGTTGTTGTAGAATTTTCCCACGAGGCAATTACATCTTGGTATCGGGTAGCCATATAAAAATATACTCTCGCCAAATCTCCTTTATATTCATCGATAGGTTCGAAAACAGAACCACCATATCCTGGAATCGAAATGGATGAACTCCCCCTTTTACTTCCATTCGCCGAGGTATATGTTTCTGTTCCTGATTGTACTTCTCCATAAGGATTATTGCTTCTGATCCCATTCAAATATCCATCAGCCGGCATTACGTGAAAAGCATCGGAATATTGCGGGTTGCTGGTACTGCCTCCCCACCATGATCGCGGAAAAGTATGTTCTCTATTATAGCAATCCCCTTCTGCGCTGTAGGTACCACATTGATCATTTCCAATAGCAAATTCAGTTTCTGGTCCTGCAGGATTATCGGTATAGATATCCCAAATAATCGTTTGATTGCCAGAATCATTTAGGCGATCATCTGTCGTTTGATAAATGGTCCACAATGCAGCATAGGAGTTAACCGTATGGTCATCTATAAGATTGTGCAATGCTGTTTTTAAATTTTCACAAGAGAGTCCATCAAGACCTGAATAATATCCTGTATTTCCATCGTCAGTGGTCTGCGCATTTCCAACCAGTGGGTTTAAGTTTTTATAATTTGGACCTCCGGTACAATTATCATTTGCACTAAAAATATGGTAATAATAAGTTGTCAAGGGAGAAAGACTTAAACCAGTAAAAGAAGTTGAATTTACAAAATCAATCACAAGGCCATTGCCCAAAGGATCTCCTTGAACGTAGTTTTGTCCATCAATAGGCGAAGTAGATAAAGCAGCTGCTGTTGTTTGAACAACTAAAAATTTATCTGCCAAAGTAGTATTGAAGCTACCTGTAATACTATTAGAGGTTATATTTGAAAAAGTAAGGTTAGAAGGTTGATTAGATGGTTCGGTACAGTTGTTAGAATTAGAAACCGCCGTTAAAGAAATATCATCCAAACTCAATTCATCTCTACTGCCGCTCCCCGACACATCTGAACTGGTCCATCTAATATAAAATGATTGCCCTGGAGGGATTGAAATATTATCAATACTTATTGATTTATTTACATTCACCCATGTTGGAGAACTTGAACGAGACGTTGGAGAAACAAAATTAAGAGAGGGTTCGTCAGTAAAACTATTATTGTCAAAAGAATAAGATAAATTCATACTGGAAGACCTATCCTGATCATTGCGATATTTAATATTATAGTCTATATCAATTTGAAAAATTGAATTGGATTTATTGTTGTTTACTTTTAAAGTTATTGTTCCAGGTGTCATATCGCTACCTGTTGGTTGAATGCCCAATGCTTGGTTATTATTGGATACCGTAAAAGCATATAGGCCTCCAGTACCCACTCCTCCACTGCTTTGTCCACGTGCAAAATCATTGCTTAGGCTTGTCTGTCCAAACAAATGGCTTCCAATACTCATTCCTGTAATATTCCAGGCATCTCCATCCAACTGCCCCGGGGCTGGCCCAGATTGCAATCCACCACCTGTAAAGGCGCTATTGTTTACACCGCTTATGCTTGAATCAAAGTCAATAAGTACTGCATTTGTACTATTATTAAAATTTACTTGTGCATTGGAGAATAGGAAAAGAAAGGAGAATAAAAAGAAGAGTATTGGTTTTCTCATTTTGCTTAGTGTTTAATAGGTTAAAAAAATATAGTGAAATATAGTCAATTTATATATTACTATAACTTTTACACCAAATAATATCTAAGCACTTTTAAACAAAAGTTTAAAAAAAACACCCGTATACTTTAGTTAAAAATATACGGGTATAAAATCATGTTTGGATTTAAACTTTTACGAATTTGCTTTTTTCAAAACCTTTTCTCCATTCATAATTGCATTTTGATGAGAAATTGATTCTTGGTGAATTGCTCTCAATATTTTTTCCATGAACTCAGCACTCAAATCTTTTTTACTCGCTTTTTCAACTGCGGTTTCTAATATCTCGTTCCATCTTGAAGGTTGTAAAATAGAAATGCTATTTCTTCTTTTGTATTCACCGATCTTATCTACCAATTCCATTCTTCTTCCCAAAACGCCTAATAATTCATCATCCAATTGATCAATTCTTTGTCGAAGTATTTCCAAATTCTCAAGAAAGTCAGCATCTTTTGATATTGTTTCTCTAAGCACTAAACTGCCCATCAATTCTTTGAAGGTTGCAGGAGTTATTTGTTGTTTTGCATCACTCCATGCATTATCCGGATCAATATGAGTCTCCGTCATTACTCCATGAAAATTAAGGTCCATTGCTTTTTGAGCAACATCTTGTAAAGTATCTCTTCTTCCACAAATATGGCTGTTGTCGCAGATGATTTGAAGATCAGGAAACTGTCGCATCAACTCAATTGGCAATTGCCACCGAGGTTCATTTCTATACGGAGATTCTCCATAGGTTGAAAAACCTCTATGAATTACTGCAATCCGGCTGATGCCTGCCTTATGAATTCTTTCAATTGCACCAATCCACAATTTCAGATCCGGATTAATCGGGTTCTTAATTAAGACTGGGATATCAACACCTTCTATTGCATCTGCAATTTCTTGAACAGCAAATGGACTTACAGTGGTCCGCGCACCAATCCACAAAGCATCCACTCCATGTTTCAACGCTTCGTAAGCATGATGTCTATTGGCAACTTCCGTTGTTACTTTTAGTCCAGTTTCTTCTTTCACTTTTTTCAACCACTTCAAACCAATGGTACCTACTCCTTCAAACGAATTGGGACGAGTACGTGGTTTCCAGATGCCTGCTCTGTAAAAATCAACATCTTGTGTTGCTAGTTGTCGAGCAATTTCCATTACTTGCTCTTCAGATTCTGCGCTGCAAGGCCCAGCAATTACGATAGGTCTTTTATCCGCCTTTTCTAAAATAGGTTTTAAATTCATTTCCATTTTGTGGTCATTTTAAAATGCGTGAAATATCATTTGATTTTTGAATCAGTTTGTAAAAAGATTCAAAGTCTTTTTTTATTAATAAACTTCTAAATTTTGAAAGTGTGTTGATGTGTTCATCTAAAACATCCAAGACATTGTCTCTATTCTGTCTGAAAATAGGGACCCACATATCAGGAGAACTTTTCGCTAACCTGACCGTTGATCCAAATCCACCACTCGCCAATTCGAAAATTCGGTTTTCGTCTTGCTCTTTTTCCAAAACAGTTAAAGCCAATGCAAACGAACTGATGTGCGAGATATGAGAAACGTAAGCCGAATGAACATCATGCTCTTTCGCATTTAGATAAACGAGTTTCATATTCATTGATGTGTACAATTCTTCAGCGTACTTCACTGCCTTTTGACTGCTTTCCTCTTTTGCACAGATGACACTGCATTTGCCATCAAACAAACCTGGAATTGCTGCCTCTGGTCCTGAGTATTCTGTCCCAGCCATTGGATGTGTTGCAATGAAATTTTCTCTTTTCTTATGGTCTGCTACTGCATTTAAAAGTCCAACTTTGGTAGAACCCACATCCATTACAATTTGCTGATCTACTCGGTCCAAAATTTTTGGAAGTAAATCAACAATCACATCAACCGGGGTGGAAAGGATAATTAAATCTGATTTATCAATTGCGTCATATAGACTTGCCGTTTCATCAATCAATCTTCTTCGAAAAGCTTTGTCAATATTTTCCGAGTTGGTATCAACGCCTATGATGGTTTTTGCAAAACCATTCTCTTTGAGGGTTATCGCCATAGAGCCTCCAATCAAACCAATTCCAACTACTGTAATTATCATCTTAATTTTATTTTCTTATTTATGCCTCTGCCTGTTCTATAGACTTAATCCTTTTCATAGATTCTTCTAATTGTTCCACTTTGCTGCATAATGAAACACGGACGTACCCATCGCCTTGGGTACCGAAGATTCCTCCAGGAGTAATAAATACATTTCCTTTGTATAAAATCTCATCCGACAATTCATATCCATCTTTATAAGAAGAAGGAATCTTCGCCCACACAAACATTCCTGTTTGATTTTTTTGAAAACTGCAATTCAATAGATCTAATAATTCAAAGGCTTTTTCTCTTCTTTTTCTATATTGCATATTCAGTGAATCGTACCATTCTTTTGGGCTATCCAACGCTTCCACCGCTGCTAATTGTGCTGGCAAAAACATCCCGGAATCCATATTGCTTTTAAATTTAATGACTTCTTTCAATCGGTCTTCGTGCGCAGCCATCATGCCTATTCGCCATCCTGCCATATTATGTGATTTACTCAAGGAGTTTAATTCAATTGCCACTTCCTTTGCTCCTTCAACTGACAGAATGGACAATTGCTCATCATTCAGAATAAAGCTGTACGGGTTGTCATTACATATCAGAATAGAATTGGACCTCGCAAAATCAATAAGCTCTTTAAAAAAGCTTTTGTTGGCCAGAGCTCCTGTTGGCATGTGTGGATAATTGATCCACATTAATTTTGTTTTGGATAAATCCTTTTTCGCTAAAGCGTCAAGATCTGGTAACCAGTTATTTTTTTCAGAAAGTAAATAAGCTTGTGGTGTTGCTCCTGTAAGATTTGCAGTTGCGGAATAAGCTGGATAGCCTGGATTCGGAATCAGTACTTCGTCCCCACTTTCCAAATAAGTCATTGAGATGTGCATTATGCCTTCTTTGGAACCTATCAATGGTAGAATTTCAGAATCTGGGTTTAAGGCTACTTTGAAATATTTCTGATACCATCGTGCGAAAGCTTTTCTTAGTTCGGGATGACCAACATAACTTTGATAAGCATGTTGATTGTCTTTACTGCTTTCATGATGCAGTCTCTCCACCACTTTTTCTGAAGGAGGGAGATCGGGGCTTCCGATGCCCAGGTTAATGATATCTTTTCCTTCTGCTCTAAGGGCAGCAATTTCTTTTAATTTTCTTGAAAAGAAATATTCTTTTACCAAACTTATTCTACTTGCCGTCTTAACTTTCATGGTACTGTCCAATTTCGTAGGTTCCTAATATTTTCAATTCCTTTGTTAACCTTTTTAAATCATCTATCGTTTTTGAAAACATCACTGGATGTTCTAAAACAAAGTCAACGAAAAAACGGTATTGCCATTCGCTTCCCACGATTGGTACGGATTGAATCTTTGTCATGTTCGCATGATTGCCAACCAATGCTCCAAGGACGCTATGCAAACTTCCAACTTTGTGAGGCGTAGAAAAACAAACGGAGACTTTTTTAGGAAGCTCCTGTATTTTCTTATCATCTTTATCCAAAACCAAAAACCTTGTAAAGTTTCTTTTATTTGTTTCTATACTTGCAGCAAGAATTTCCATATCGTATAAATCTGCTGCCAAACTACTTGCAATTGCTCCAGCACCAATCATTTTTTTCTCCTGAATCATTTTTGCACTCAAGGCAGTATCTACATCTTCGATCAAACGGATATGCGGATATTGTTTAAAAAAGACTCTACATTGTGCAATCGCCATTGGGTGAGAATAAACTTCTTTTATGTCTTCGATTTGTTGGCCAGGAATGGCCATTAGATTGTGTTTAATTCTCAAGAAAATTTCTCCAGAAACTTTCAGTTGAGATTCATGTAGCAAAGTGTAATTGTACATTAAACTTCCTGCGATTGAATTCTCAATGGCCATCATACCTCCGTCAGACATGTTTTGGTCTTCTGCGATTCGAATCATTTCTTCAAAGGTTGATGCCGGAATTATATCCACTTCATTCTTCTCATGATATCGCTTTGCGGCAATCTCATGGAATGCCCCTGCAAATCCTTGAATTGCAATTCTCTTTAATAAAGTATCTTCTTTTTTATCTTCTATCATCTAGAATTTCGTTTCGCAAAGTCCAAAAAAAAAGCCCTCATTTGAGGACTCAATTACTTTAATAAGTATGACACAAAAATAGTCAGAGTCCTTTAGGTTGATCCTAAAAAGCTAAAATAAAAGCTATATGTAAAACTATAATTTGGCATATCCTTGGTCTTAAACTAAAGCAAAAAAGGAGCCTCTGAGAGACTCCTTTTTTGATGAAAACATTCTAACAAATAGCAGTCTAGTTATGGTTGACCATAAAAGAAGAAGCTAAAATAAAAAGAGTTAGAATTAATTGATTTCATATTATTGTTGCAAGCTGTATTGATTGCTTACCTTACAAACGTATGCATTAAAAATATCCCATGCAAGGATAAGCCTATAATATTTCAAAAAAATAAAGATTCCTTATGTATTTGGCAATAGACACGCCTTTCTATTGCGAAGTTTCCAACTTAAAAAAATTGGCTTAAAAAAAGTAAATATTCAATTTTCGCAAACATTAGATTGTCTTTTTACTTAGTTTTGCGCCTCAAAAGCAATTACATGTAATCCCTCTAGAGGATTTCTTTAAAATTTAAATACTCAATTATGCCAAAGATCTCCATACGTAGCAAAGACATTAAGCCTTCTCCGATTAGGAAGTTGGCTTCATATGCAGCAGCTGCAGAAAAGAGAGGAACCAAGGTATATTACTTGAATATTGGTCAGCCGGATATCCTAACTCCAGAAGTAGCAATGAAGAAAGTTGCTAAGGCAAATATTCCTATACTAACTTATCTTCCATCAAAAGGCAAACTCTCTTATCGAAAAAAATTAGTTGAGTATTATTCTAAACACGACATCCAATTGGATACGGATGATATACTTGTAAGTACTGGAGCATCAGAAGGAATATTTTTAGCCTTCTTGTCTTGTTTGGATAAAGGGGATGAAATTATTGTTCCGGAACCCTTTTACGCAAATTACCATGGCTTCGCAGTTATGGCAGGAGCGAAGATAAAACCTATCACTACAACAATTAAGGATAATTTTGCTTTGCCCAAAATTTCACATTTCGAAAAACTCATTAATAAAAACACAAAAGCTATTTTACTTTGCAACCCCAATAATCCAACAGGTTGTATGTATAGTAAGAAGGACTTGGAGGCTATTGGCAAACTAGTCAAGAAGTATGATCTATTTTTAATTGTCGATGAGGTTTATAGAGAGTTTTGCTATGGAGATATTCCTTTTCATTCTGTACTTCAAATCAAAGGGCTGAAGAAGCATGCAATTTTGATTGATTCAATTTCCAAACGTTTTAGTGCATGTGGTGCAAGGATTGGTTGCGTAGCAACGCGCAACAAAGAGGTTCACGCCAGTATGTTGAAATATGCACAACTTCGATTAAGCGCACCTTACATGGGGCAAGTACTTGCAGAGGCGGCATTGGATTTACCAGGGAAGTACTTAAAAGGCGTTCGGACAAAGTATGAAAGAAGAAGAGCTGTATTGATAGAACGGTTAGAAGATATGCCGAATGTAAAGTCTTATATACCACAAGGTGCCTTTTACAATTTCGTTGAATTACCAATTGACGATTCAGATCTTTTTTGCCAATGGCTACTGGAAGAATTTGAGTATGAAGGACAGACCTTAATGCTATCGCCAGGAACTGGTTTTTATGCGACGGAGGGCTTAGGCAAGAAAGAAGTACGTATAGCCTATGTGCTGAACATCGTTGATTTAAACTTAGCGATGGATTGTCTTGAAATTGCTTTGGAAGAGTATCCAGGAAGGACCACAAAAAACAAGGGTAAAAAGCATTCTAAAAAATCATAAAAAAAAGCCTGACTAAGTTGATCAGGCTTTTTTGTTAGTTAATATTTTCGATGCTGTTATTGTAAATTCTCTTTTATATCTTTCATCCAATCGTAAAGCTTTGTAGCATTACTATGAGAATTGTCCTGAACATGTGATCCCGTAACTTTCAAGACAACTTGCTCATAAGAAGACTCCATTTGACTACTAGCTGAAATATCCGTCGGGGTAATTCCATTTCCGCATGAGTGTCCACCAGCAGTACTCTGCTCTTCCGTTTTATTGTAAACAAAATAGGATTCCTTCATTTGATCATCTGAGTTTTGTACTTGCAATTCTGAAATATTGCCTGTTGCTGTACTAGAAATTAATTTTGCACTTTCAGCCAATTCCTCTAAATCAATTCTGCTTTCCGTTGCAACAGAACTTTGATACAAAGCCATTAAGCTGCTCCTTGAGCATTCATTTTGATCTGTGACTCTAAGGCCTGCGTCTTCATAATTATAATCCCTGATGATTCCATTGCGGTCGATCAGCCAGCCTAGTTTTTGATTCGTCTCAATATTTTCGTATTCATATCTGAATAAAACTTCTTGTTGAAAATTAAGATTCAAATATCTTTCTGCAGAAATTTCATAGATCCGGTCGTTTTCTAATTTTTCGTCTTGTTGTTCAGAACAAGAAACCATTAAAATAGAAAGGAAAAGTCCGAAGAAGAGAGGGTAAAGGTGCTTTTTCATAATGGAATATTATTTTGATTTATTACCTAAGATAATTTTTTCTAGTCAGAATTTATTTACAAAAATTCAAAATTTGAAAAAAATGTCTTTTAACTGCCCTTTCCCAAATCATTATAAACATTTGCTATTCAGTATTTTATTATTTAAACAATAACAACAAAATAAACGTATATGTTTTTTAACACATGTTATTCATGTCACAAATAAGCAAATCATAGGATGATTGATTAAATCATATTATCATATATTGGAATATAATTTTCCCCAAGCATATGAGGATTTTCCCCTCAAACTTAAAACACTATAGGCAACAAAGCCTACTCTAACCCAATCAAACACTAAACTAAACCTTCCTATTTCAGGAAGGTTTTTTTAGTTAAGATCGATAATACTTTGCTTAAACTCTTTTTGCAAAACCAGTTCTATATTAGTTAACACAATCTTTCCCATCGTATCACACTTATCGAAAGATTTGGTTTTGTGATGATAGGCCAATTCACCTTTCAATTGGGTGATTTTCTTTTCGTAAGAAATGGAGTCTCTAATCATTATGTCAAATAGTTTTCTCAGCCGTGTCCGTGCAGCTCTAACTCTGGCAGCAATCAAACTCCTTTCTTCTAGTTGATACTGCTTGACTGTTTCTGGTCCCATATGTTGAAACCCCAAAAATATAATCGGGTTATTTTCTTTGAAATATTGAGGAAGGTAAAAACTCTTTCGGCCCTCATAAGATTGTTGATCAAAATCGATTGCTCTTATTCTAAATTGAGATCCTTCAATATCAGGCGTAATATCAACGACATAGTTGTAAGCCCGCATATCTCCTAAAAGTCTGACAAAACATCTTTCATTAAATTTTATAAACTCTTTTGCAATTCGGATTTGATTGAATTCAATATCGTCCAAGTTTTTGAGAATGAAATCATCTCCAGGAATCCCGGCAATATGTTCTTCAATCAAAGTCGCTCCATCCACGAGATAAATCATTTTATTTGGAGAAAGCAAATGTTCTAACTCTAATCCATAAACACGTGAACTGTCTGCTTTTTTTATGTAAAAGTGATCGTAATTATCATTCAGCTTATTGATAATCCGAATCCGAAAAGGTTTAGTGTTTCCAAATGTGCAATAGTCGATCCTTGCTACCGATAAGTGATTCAGCACTTCGGTATCTCCATCTGTTTTGAGGAAAGCATAAATTTGAGTGAGCGCGCTATACAAATGAGCCATATCTGAAGGGCGATAATATAAAGTCTCCCATAAAGTATCATTTCCATTTGCATCGAATAAAGGAACAGAACTTTCAAATCGCGCTAAATCTTCATATTGAACCGGCAAATCAATACATCTACTATATTGACTCAAGTAATCCCTAAAAGTGGTTTTAATTTCAAAAAAATCTTTTTTCCTCGATGGTACATCTCCTTTCATAATGCGGTTGGTTGTGATATTCAAAAATAAGGATTTTCTCTAATATGTTTGCTGTTTAAATTTGCAATCGATTCTCGATAGGTTTATAATTACGCAAACTAGCTTAAAGGGCTAATTCACGTAGTTATTTTCTCATTTCGCTCAATCATGTATGCACTTTAGTTAATAAAATAGGATATTTGTAAGACCTTAAAAAACCAATCTCACCTTAACTCTCTCTAAAAGAAAAAAGTCCGATGCTCTCAACATCGGACTTGTTTTTTTTGAAATCAAAAATCCGTAACTTAGTTAAACAGACAAAATTTCCGTCGTTTACTATATATCCAGCCCCTTTTAACACTTTCACTCTTGAATACTCCCTGAAAACACTCTAATTTCGTGGAATGAATATTGAATTATATTTTCTTATTCTATAAAGCTTTATACATCATTGAACTATTACTGCTATGAAATTAAAAATTACATTAAGTCTTCTAAGCTTATTTGGCTTTTTTTCTGTGTCCTTTGGCCAAAGCTTTAATATCAGCAACCCTAATCAAACATTCGAGTTTGACATCTTTTCTCCTAATCAATTGCCGACTTGGATAGGATTGGGTTCAGATGTCTATTTAACTTCTGGAAACGCTGTTGATCTTAAATGGGAACAATTAATAGGAGATATTCCATCTGATTGGACTACCAATTCTTGTCTTTTTTATTTTAATGGAAGTGGAAATGATTGTTCTGCAACAAACGGATCCACTATGCTTTTCCAAATGGACTATATAGATGTCGGAATTGAATTGGCTTCATTAGACACTAGCGGGGTAGCTCATTTTCAATACTTAGTTTATGATGAGAATGATAGTTTAAACTCCCATCAGATTGTAAATTTCACATTTGAAGTTAATTTTCCGGATTTTGGAGATGATCCTTTTTCCATTACTCAAGATACATTAGAGATGACCTTTGATGTCAATGACCCTTGGTCTTTACCTGTTTATACTTATCACAATGGTACTTTGTTCAATCATACTTTCGACTACTTAACGCTAAACTGGGCATTGGTATCAGCAGATATCCCTTCTGATTGGGTAACACAAGAATGTTACTTCACTGGCTATGATTGCACTTCTCAAAGCGGTACTTTGGATGTATTTCCCAGTCAAATGAATTACTTTGACTTCAACCTTGAAGTGACTGCTTTGCAGGACACCGGAACTGCAACTCATACCTATGTTTTTTACGATCCATCAGATAGTATCGGAACTGCTAAGACCGTAACCTTTATAACAACAATCAATGTAAATGGAGATTTTGATTTAGGATTTCAAATTCCTGAAGATTTTTCTTATCAGTTTATAGAAATATTTGATCCGAATGAGCCTGTCTTTGCACATCATTTCTCTTACATTGAAAATCCATTTCCTGTTGATTTGGAAATAGGTTGGAAAATTCTATCAGAGACTTACCCTGCTGAATGGGGCAACATACAAGCAGAGATGTATATTCCTTACGAATACTATACGACCCCTTTCCCAAGTCAAGGCTCCTTTCAGCTAGGCATGTTCTTTAATGAGCAACTTGAGTTATTTATTAACGAAATAGAAACCAATAATACTCCTGGTCAACATGAACTTCAAATTCATTTTTGGAATATGAATGACAGTTTGGACAATAACAAAACTGTAAAATTTGTTACGCAAATATGCCCAGCAATTGTTGATGCTGATTTGATTACCACTCCTGATTTAAATTCGTTTTGTGCAGGAGTAGAAGTCACTTTAGATGGCGCACCTGGATATGATCATTACGCTTGGTCGAATGGTTCAACAGATCAATCCACTACCTTCTTTGGTGAAGGCCTTGTAACATTGCGTGCATGGAATGAAGGCGATTGCATCCGTTATGATGAAATCGATATTCAATTGGTAACCCCTTACGATGAAAACATTTGTTTGGTAACAGTAGATGATGCAACCGGTGGCAATGTAGTTGTTTGGGAAAAAACTCCAGATCAAAAAACCACTTGGTTCAACATTTACAAAGAGACCAACTCTGCAGGAACCTATGAATTGGTCGGTTCTCAACTCTATGATAGTCTAAGTATTTTTGTGGATGAAAATTCCAATCCATTAGCAGGAAGTAGCAGATACAGAATCAGTACATTGGACAGTTGTGGCAATGAATCTTTTCAAAGTTTCGAGCATAAGACCATGCACCTAACCAGTAGTGTTGGAATCAACAATGAAGTCAATTTGATATGGGACAATTACGAAGGTTTTAATTATTCTACCTTTAATATTTATAGAGGAACTTCACCAGATGATATGCAATTATTGACGCAACGTCCTAGCAATACATTTACCTACACGGATTTGAATCCACCAGCAGGAGAATTGTATTATGAGATTGAAGTGGAGTTTCCGGATGGATGTAACCCAACACGGTCTGCAGTGAATCCTTTCAGTAGTAGTTCATCAAATATCGTTACGACTTCAATTGTTTCCACCGTTGATCCTTTTGCGAATAATGGGATCAAGATGTTTCCAAACCCTGCAACTAGTAAAGTGCAGATTGAAATTCCACAAGAATTAAATATCGCAACGCTTGATATCTTGGATTATAGTGGAAAGCTAATGAAATCAATATCCGTTGATTCTAACTTTGAAGAAATTCCTGTAAGCGAGTTAGCGAGTGGTTTGTATTTAGTGGTTTTAAAAGGAGATAAAATGTATCGAGACAAATTGATTGTCGATTAAAATCTAAACATAAAATTTACTCAAAAGAGGTCAACTTCAAATAAGTTGACCTCTTTTTTTATTTACATGCATCCCTTCTACAATTCATCTGTCATTCAATACGAGACTAAAACTATTATTGAATTAGGTTTAAACAACAAAAAATGAAGCAACTAAAATGGCCTCTTTTCATTTTGTCCATACTGCTTTTTTCACAAAGTATGTATGGACAAAAGGAAGGAGTGAAAAAAGAGTTTGGGATTACTGTAGGAATCAATTCTGGTTATTTCAAAGACATTAATTTTTCTCCTTTAAACTACCGACAATCGGGTCCTGTATTTGGACTCAACTACTTGCGTACAAAAGACAATAAAACTCACTTTGGAATAGAGTTGACCGCTGGCATCAACAGCCTAAATTCAAAGGTTACTGAACGATTTAAATCTGACTATTACATAGGCAACCTCAGAGTGGAATATTTAAAAAGGATTAGTACGGAGGACAAAAAACTCAACTGGCACATAGGCGGGCAGTTCCTAAGCAGCAATCACTTTGTAGTCTATGAAGGCTTAAATGGTTTTACTTTTAATTTTGCACACAGTCTTGGAATAAAAGGAATGGCTACTTGCCAACTGAGTCCCAATATTTCAATTCGGTCTAGTCTCTCGCTTCCTTTGCTCGCTTACGTGATTAGACCTCCTTATAATGGTTTCGACAAAACAACTGCAGAGAATGGCGAAAAGCCGCTCAAGTTATTAACCCGCGAAGGTGATTTTAAATCCTTAAACAAATACATGCTACTGGAATGGAAGAATCAATTTCGATACAAAGCTTCCGATCGATTGGATCTTGCGTTTAACTATAACCTTACTTTTCAAAAGGTAAACGAAGATACTCCACTTACTCAATTGCAAAACCAATTTTCCATTTCCACCATTTTCAAATTTTAATCTAATGAAAAATCCAATAATATTATTTTTGATGTTAATCCCTTTGTTCCTGTTAACCTCTTGCGAAAAAGCCATCTTAGGGGAAGACGAAGTAAACGATCCAGAAAATAATTTTGAAATTCTTTACAATGATTTCAAAGTACATTATGCTTTATTTGGTGTCAGAGGAATTGACTGGGATGAACTCTATACACAATACCGACCACGTGTAACTGCTCAAACTTCTGATCAAGAATTGTGGACCATTTTAACAGAACTAATCAAAGAGTTGGACGATGGCCATACCTTTTTATACGACGGAGATAAATTTGGTTTTTACTCTTCTGCAGATGATCCCGATGCCACCACTGGAGATGAATACAGTTTGGAATTATTAGAATCCAAATACCTTGAACGGCCTTTGATTCACCAAACAGAAGACGAGGAGTTCTCTTATTCAAAAGTAAAAGACCTTGACATTGGCTACATCTATTTAGGATCTATGGATGATCAGGATCCTGCTTGGATAGACCTTGTCCTCGGAGAATTAAAACAACACAAAGCACTAATCCTTGACATTAGAGACAACGGTGGAGGGACCGATTCTTTTTCGGCAAGAGTAGCTGGTGCGTTTGCGGATGGAGAGCATTTTGTCTACACGGTACAAAACAGAAATGGTCCTGGATACAATGACTTCGAAGCGCCTCGGAAGTTTTTTACAAAAAAAGAAGGCAATGAATCTTTTCGAAAACCTGTTATGATACTTACCGACATCAATGATGCCAGTGCAACGGAAATATTCCTACTTCATATGAAAGCATTTGAAGACGTTGTTCAAGTCGGAGATGTGACCGGAGGAGATTTTTCAGATTCAAGCAGTCGCCGCTTTCTCCCGAACGGTTGGGAATATCAATATTCGGTTCAGAAGTATTTATTGCCGGATGGAACCAGCCTTGATGGAGTGGGTCATATCCCAGATGTTTTTATAAAAAATACCGTTGCAGATATTCAAGCTAGTCAAGATAAAGTTTTTGAAAAAGCACTTCAGGTTTTATGTGAGGACTATAATATTAAATAAGTAAATCACGAAATTGATTACAAGAAACAAAGCTGATAAAAGACGGGAGTTAATCCTTTGTCTTTTATCAGCTTTGAATAATTTAAACGCCTTTTATAAAAACGAAAACAATAGAATGAAAACAAGATTACTTTTATTCTTTTTAATCATTTTGAGTTATAATCAAGTGCTTACTCAAAACTTGCCTAGTCTCCTTTTCAACAAAAACATCAACTCCACTTTTTCCATCTTAGCGTATGATGACAACAGCAAAGAATGGGGAATTGCCGTTGCGACAAACAATATCTGTGTAGGAAGTTCCACAATTTATATTGAGCCAGGTGTTGGCGCCTTTTCTGTAATTGCAGACACAGAGCCTAAATATGCAGTCAAAGGTTTCGAAAAATTGAAAGAAGGAAAATCCATCAAAGAAGCGATCACCGAAATAAAAACCGAAGACAAAAACTCAAATTTCAGACAAGTCGCCGGAATAGATGCCAAGGGAGAAGTATTCGCTTTTACCGGACAATCCTTAAAATATTGGAATGGAAATGCATCAGAACATTTAGGGTCCAATTATGTGGTAATGGGCAATCAATTGGACAAAGAGGTAATCGGTAGTATGTCGAAAACTTTTGAAAATGCCACCGGCACACTTGCAGAAAGACTTTTAAAAAGCTTAGTTGCTGGACAAGATGCAGGTGGACAAATATCCGGAAAGCAATCCGCTGCTATTGTTGTGAAGGGAACCCAAAACGAATGGTATAATCAAATCGACTTGAGGGTTGATCATTCTAAACAACCCATTGTTGAATTACAAATTTTAATGAACTACCATTATGGAAGAATCCGACTCAACCAATCCTTTTATGCCAATAGAGAAGGCAATAAAGAAAGAGCAATTCAAAAACTATCTGAAGCTGAATCAATGCTGGATGGTTGGACTGGAATGTATTCAAAAATTGCCCTTGCAAACTATGCTTTAGACAACGAAGAAGCTGCGGTAAAATGGATCAACAAAGGCTTGGTCGAAAACCCTCAATGGTCCGTTAATCTGCCTGCTTT
>CALIAG010000182.1 GCA_938041325.1 uncultured Saprospiraceae bacterium
CTTCAAAACCATACACCACTACGGCTTAAAATCCATCTCCTCACTATCCACCATATCAATATACCGTTTCATCTTTTTCAAAATAACCTTGAAGTGATGCGTCTCTTCTCTAGTCACAAAAGTTATGGCTAAGCCCTCAGAGCTTGCCCTTCCTGTCCGCCCTACCCTATGCACAAAGTCTTTAGGGGAACGGGGCAATTCATAATTTATAACATAAGGAAGCTCACTAATGTCAATCCCTCTAGAGATCAAATCCGTCGCAACCAATACTTGCAACTTTCCCGCTTTGAATTTTTCCAATGCGCTTAACCTTGCCGATTGACTTTTCTTCCCATGAATAGGCAAAGCGGGGATTCCATTTTTAGTCAACTTCGCAGCTACCTTATCCGCCTTGATTCCTGAAGAAGTAAATACCAACACTTGCTGCATATTCTGTTCCCGAATCAAGTGTCTGAGCAAAGGCCCTTTTCGGCCATCACTGACAAAGTAACCAGACAAATTTATCAACTCCACATCATCGACCTTTTCTTTTATCTCTATGACCGTTGGATCAGAAAGCAATAGTCTATTTATGCCAGATAATTGTTCGCTCAAGGTCGCTGAAAACAACATGTTCTGACGCTTTTTTGGTAAGAGTTCGATAATCTCCTGCATCTCTTCTTTAAAACCCAAGTTCAACATTTTATCCGCTTCATCTAACACTAAGCTTTTCACTTTTGAAAGATCAACCGCACTGCTTCTTTGCAAATCCAATAATCGACCAGGCGTAGCGATTAAAATATCAATGCCATAAATACTTTTCATTTGAGGATTAATCGAGACACCACCATAAACCGCCATCGATTTGATAGACTTAGGAAGATTAATGGATAAGTCTTTAAATACCTCGGTCACTTGAACCGCCAACTCTCGCGTAGGAACCAGCACCAAAACTTTCGGCTGTCTGCTTTTTTCACCTAAAGGCCTTGCTAGTAATTGATTCAATATTGGCAATACGAAACTAGCTGTTTTACCGGATCCCGTCTTCGCAATACCTAGTAAATCTCGTCCTTCGATAACAACAGGAATGGCTTGAGATTGAATGGGCGTTGGCGTTTCGTACCCCTGAGCAGTTGTATTAGCCAATAAGGAAGGATGAAGATTGAACTTTACGAAAGACATAGTATGGTTTGTTTTGAAATTTTTAAATCCCAATAAAAGTGCAATAGTACGACAAAAAAGAAAAGGCATGAAGTGAAGTACCAAGTTAATAAGAAACTCGAGGAATTCTCTACTAGAATATAAATTCAATTCAGTCTAAAAAATAAACAGCCTCCTTGACAGGCTCTGTCATCTAATACACATACATTTGTGATATTGAAGTTGTTTAATGTTTTGAAACAAATTTATGGTTCTTAATTTCATATCACTGATTTGGACACTTTTGTTTAAATAAGGATCTACCAGAAAAACATTCGCTAAAAAATGGAAAAATTTAATGCAAAATTAGAAATCATTGTTGGAAATCCATATGTGTCTATTCCATTGACATCTCTCAACATAATTTTCCAACAAGCAAATAAAAATAAAGGAACTATTCCGGTAAGGGGAAAAATTAATGGAAAGCAATATCAACAGACTTTACTTAAATACAGCGGTGATTGGCGATTGTACATTAACATGAAAATGCTCAAAGATTCGCCAAGGAGAATTGGAGAAATAATTGACGTTGAAATTGAGTTTGATCCGAGTGATAGAACCATTGAACCTCATCCTAAATTCACAGAGGCGTTGGCTAATTCCATAGAAGCAAAGAAGGTGTTTGAAAGATTATCGCCGTCCAAGCAAAAGGAAATTGTTCGATACATCTCAAACTTAAAAACAGAAAAAAGCATTGAAAAAAATATTACAAGAGCTATCAATTTTCTTCTTGGAAAAGAAAGATTTGTAGGAAGAGATAAGCCTTGAAAAATATAGACTATCTTCAGCTATTAATTTACTAGATCACTAGTGCATAATTGTAAGAGATAATTAATAACGAAATGACTCTTTGTATCAGAAACCTACTTCTATTTTTTACTTTAACTTTAATTCTGACTTGTTCAAACAATCAGGAATTATTTCTCGATTATTCAAATCCTCAAATTCAGTATTCGGGTAGAATAGATTCTTCACAAATTAAAGGCACATATCTCTATTGGTCTGGAACTTCCATAAAATTGAATTTTGAAGGAGAATCTATATCTGCATTATTAGAAGATGAAAAAGGAGATAATTATTTCAACGTGCTTATTGACAATGACAGCCTTTCTATTGTAAGACCAGATACTATTAAACGTTATCATTTACTTGCATCGGGTTTATCCAAAGGAAAACATAGCATTGAGATTTTCAAGCGAACGGAGTGGGAACGCGGGAAAACTTCTTTTTTCGGATTTCAAATAAATGGAAATGCCAAACTACTACCCGCTGCTCCACCCGCCAAAAAGAAAATAGAATTTTATGGTAACTCTATTACCGCTGGTTATGCCATTGAAGACTTTTCGGGAAAAGATTCACCTGACAGCACCTATACGAATCACTATCTTAGTTATGCTGCTATTACGGCTAGGCACTTTGATGCAAACTCCCGTTGTATTTGTAAAAGTGGAATTGGAATAACCGTTAGTTGGTTTCCTCAAATAATGCCAGAAATATACGATAGATTGGATCCTAGCGATTCAAGCAGCAACTGGGATTTTTCTTTATATCAGCCTGATGTGGTCGTAGTCAACCTTCTTCAAAATGATTCTTGGATTGTCAATTTGCCAGAGTTTGAAGAGTTCAAAAAAAGATTTGGTAAAGAAGCTCCAAGTGATCAATTTATCATAAATGCGTACCAGCAATTCGTTGCCGACATCAGAGCTAAATATCCAAATGCAAATATCATCTGTTCATTAGGATGCATGGATGCAGCAAAAGAAGGTTCGAAATGGATTGAGTACATTAAAACCGCAGTGTCAAATCTAGATGACGAAAAAATCCAAACCCACATCATGCCGTACATTGAAGCTACTGCCCATCCTTCCATTGAGGATCATGAAATTATGGCGAATAGTTTAATTAGATTTATGGAAGAGCATATAGGTTGGTAAATAACTTGCATCACATACGGCAACCGTACACAACGGATAATTTCTTAAAAAGTATTATAGCTTTAAAATTTTTGTTGTTAAAAAACCACCCAATTTACTTTTTATTTTACAAACATACATCCCTGAAGGAAAAGAAGAAAGGTCTATTAGATTGGAAACCAAATTAGTCTTTTGATAATAACGTTTTCCAGAAGAATCAAAAATTTCTATTGATTCCAAAAAGGAGATATTTTCAATCTTTAAAAGATTGGCACTTGGATTAGGATAAATTTTGATTCCACTTATTTCTACTTCCTTTTGAACAGCAGTGCTTATGCTACATTCATTCGAATTAATTTCTATATGATAATAACCCGTATCAATGGGATTGTTGGGATCTCCTTCTAAAGAAAACATCATTCTTATATCGCAACAACCAGCGACTTGTCGAGGCACAAATGATTGTCTCAAAATAAAATGAGAATCACCAGGAGCCATAGTAATATAATTTGGTGATTCGTCTACCATTGGGTGGTAACTGAGGATAGGATCAATTGTAATTACCTGCCATTCCATCGGGCAATTGTCTCCAAATTCTCTTCTCCAATTGACCATTATCGTATCATTGGTATTGTTTCCATAAAACAAATCAAGTGGAAATTCTGCAAAATTATTTGAAAGGTCCGCGTTTTCATTTAATTGAAATACAGAATCTTCCTCTAATAAAATCACACTTTGTCCATTTAAAATAGTGGTGGATAGAAAAAAGAATAAAGCTATTGAAAGTTTCATGTTGATTGTTTTTAGTGGACAAATGCTAAAACAAGAATCTTGATGTATACCGATTCGAAATTAAACTTTTTAATAGAAAAAAATGCGAACCGAGTAAAAATCACTGACAAGAATCAAACAAACCAAGAATTACGTCCTAAATTGTCTAATTGCTCCATATGATACTTACCACACCTACCCACAACGTTAA
>CALIAG010000183.1 GCA_938041325.1 uncultured Saprospiraceae bacterium
GCTAAGTTGGCTCCATTGCACATATTCATCAATCGGAAATTAATTCCTGCCGCAGTAATTCCCATCATACCTGTGAAATCCAATGATTGAAATTTTTCCAATAAATTTTCTTCTTGATGAAAATTTACGGGTGCTGCAACAAATTTATAATTATTGCTTTCTTTGAAAGAACTGATTAAACTTAGCCAATTTGGCTGGACAATGCAATCAGCATCTGTACTCACAATTAAGCTTCCTTTAGCCTTCTTAATCGCCAGATCTAAGGCAAGTTTCTTGAATGAATTGAGTGCTCGTTCATCTGTATTAATTTCGTTTTTTAACTCAATTAATTGAATATTATTTTGACCATAAGACTCTATAATAGAAACAGTTTCGTCACTCGAATGGTCATCAACAATGATGATTTCGAACAAATTTTTTGGGTAGTTTTGTTCCAAAAGAGAATCAATACAAGCACCAATATTCTTGGCTTCATCACGGGCAGGAATCACTATGGAAATGAATAAACTTGGAGTGAACGTTGCAGGAATTTGCCATTCTTTGGTCTCCATCCATCCTTTTCTGTATGTCCACATTAACCAACAATAGAATAAGCTAAGTCCAATTGCAAGAACTAAGTAGAAATTAAAGAAAGAAGATAAAGCTGTTGCCAAGAACATTTTCGAAGTTACAAGGAATAGCCCATTCTAAAAAATGGGAAGGAGCGTGTTTTTAAATTAAGTCAATAAGAAAGAAGCTGGGTTAACTTTCACCAAAGAGATCGTCATATTGATTTTCAATCTCTGGCTTTTCTGGATTTCTGGTTTTAGGTGCATTCTCTATAGTAGGGAGTTCAAGGATTTCAGGTTCTTCAACTTCAAGTTCTTCATATTCAGCAAAATCACCTTGTTCTGGTTCTGCCCCACCTTGCGCCTGGCTTTGAATCTGACCGACTTTTTTGAGGAACAAAGCCTTAATCAAAAGAAATCCTGCGACGAAGGGATACATAAAGAAAGTAAAAACACCGACACCGACACCATAGAGGATATTGGTTTTAAACAAATTCAGAAACCATTTTCCAAACGACAATACCACTTTGTGATTGATTATTAGCGTAGCAATGAAAAGAATGGGAGCCACTACATAGTAGAGAATATCAATCAGAAAGCCACCAAACCAAAAAAGACCTATGACCACTGCAAGGAACATAAGAATACTGGGAATGGATTTGAAGGGGTTGAATTCGCTGTTATTGTTAGAAGCCATTAAATGAGTTTTTCTACTTTGAAAGACGAGAAGTCCTAAATTTACTGATTTGTCTTTGCTATTTTAATAACTTTCAAGTTAAGGAAAGGTTCAGAAAAAAGAAGCACAAATCGATGTAGAATTATAGATTTTGGGATAATACTAGTTATAAAACCGACCAAATCTACCCTTCTATTGTTTGTGAAAACTGCATTTCATAAAGTTCTTTGTAATGCCCTCCTTCAATTTCAAGCAATTCAGAATGAGGTCCAAACTCCATTATTTGTCCTTTATTCAGAACCATAATGTTGTCTGCGTGACGGATAGTGGACAAGCGATGCGCGATTATGATAGACGTTCTTTTCTCAATTAATTTCTCAATGGCATATTGAATGACAGACTCTGTTTCCGGATCTATTGAAGAAGTAGCTTCGTCTAGTATTAAAATGTCTGGATCAAAAACCAAAGCTCGGACAAAAGAGATCAGCTGTCTTTGTCCCATAGATAAAGTCGCACCTCTTTCCATCACTTCATAGGAATAGCCACCGGGCAATTTTTCTATAAATTCATGAGCTCCGATCATCTTAGCAGCTTTGATCACCTCTTCTTCTTTGATCGATTCATCTCTTAAAGTAATGTTTTCCAAAACAGTTCCTGAAAACAAAAATACATCTTGTAAAACAATAGCAACTCTTTCTCTAAATGTGTTTAATTCATAGGATCGGATATCCTCCCCGTCGACTTTTATTTTTCCTTTTTGGATTTCGTAAAATCGATTTAAGATATTGATGATTGTAGTTTTTCCAGAACCTGTACTTCCGCAAATAGCCAAAGTATCTCCGGCACTAATTTCAAAACTTATATCTTTCAAAACATAATCCCGCTCAATGTAAGCGAAGTGTACATTCTCGAAACGGATGTCACCTTTCAATTTGGCCGGCTTCAATGTTCCTTTGTCTTCAATTTTTTGTTTTGTATCTAATAAGGTGAATACTCTTTCTGAAGCAACCAAACCCATTTGCAAGGTGTTGAATTTATCAGCTAATAATCGGATTGGCCGAAAGAGCATGTTCAAATATATTGGAAATGCGATCAAAGCTCCGAGACTAACATCTCCTCCAAGTACACCTCTTGCGCCCCACCAAACCATCAGACCTAATGAAGCGGCAGAAAGAATATCTACTACCGGAAAAAATATCGCATAATACAAAATCGAATTTAAGTTAGCTCCTGTATATTCTCTGTTGATCTCTTTGAATTTTTCCATTTCATCTTGCTCCGCATTGAAAATCTGGACGATCCTCATTCCTGTAATTCTCTCTTGCAAGAAAGCATTCATTTTTGAAATCTGAGTCCTTACTACTTGATAAGAAGCTTTTACTTTTTCTTTGAAAACATAACTTGCAATCATTAAAAAAGGCATAACGGTCAAGCAAATAATCGTCAATTTCCAACTGGTAATAAACATAATCACAAGCACCGTAATCAAGGTCAATATATCTGCGACTATTGTAATGACTCCTTGTGAGAAAACAGTATTAATCGTTTCAATATCATTGATAGTTCTAGTAGTAGAAGTACCGATAGGAGTTGTGTCGAAGTAAGAAAGTTTCAAAGAAGTGATGTGCTTGAAGACTTTAGAACGCAAGTCTTTAATTACGGATTGGCCAAGCCAAGAAGAGGAATAGATAAAAAGGTATTGCAAAATGGCTTGTAAAAAAAGCACAGCAATAAAGATAAAAGCCAAGGTCGTTAATCCAGCCAGATCGTTGTGGAAGATGTAATCATCAACCATGACTTGTACAAGATAGGGGCGCAGCGTAGCAATAGGAGCATTGACTACTGCCAAGGTTCCCGCCAAAATAAAAATTAATTTATAAGGCTTGGCCAAGGCCAGTACCCGACCCAACAAGTAAAAATCAAACTTATTCTTATTGACTTCCATAAATACCTTTTGGAAAAGTGGACTTTAGATCCACCTTAATTTAACACCGAAAAGTGTTTTTAGTTCCCAAAGAGCAAAGGTAGAAAATATAAGCAATTTTTTCCTGCGTAGTTTGGTGGAAACGCAAAAAGAGTTTAACCGCGGATGCACTGATTTAAATGGAACGATTGAATAAAATAATCGAAAAGTGGTTGAACAGGATTTGTAAGAGGAGAAAGATAATCAGGATGTTCTATATCGTATCATCGTGTACATCTTGACTATCTTGAAAATCCTGTTCAAACAAAAAAAGACACATTATTCGAAAACCAAAAGACATACGATATTCGAAAACCGAAAGAAACACGATTTTCGAAAACCGAAAGACATACGATTTTCGAAAACCAAAAGAATCACGTCCTAAGAAAAACCGAAAGACACACGATATTCGAAAACCAACCTACCCACCCAACATTCCCTCATCCGCAAAACTATAAAACCCATTCTCAGATACAATCACATGATCCAACACACTGATCTCAAGAACTTCACCTGCTTTTTTTAATTTCTTGGTAATATCTAGGTCAGCTTGGCTAGGCTTTAAGTTTCCCGAAGGATGGTTGTGGCAAAGAATTATGGAAGAAGCCAATTGATCCAAAGCTTTTTTGAAAATGATCTTTGCATCGACTACTGTGCCAGATACACCACCCATACTAATGCGTTCTCGACTGAGTACTTTGTTTGAACGGTTTAATAGTAGAATCCAGAATTCTTCGTGAGGAAGATCTTGAAGAATTGGAGCAAATATTTGATGTACATCAGAGCTGCTTTTTATTTGACTTCGGTCCTTGATCACTGATAATTGGCGACGGCGACCCAATTCTAATGCAGCAATGATTCCAATGGCTTTGACAGCTCCAATACCTCTGAATTTAGTCAATTCACTGATGCCAACCTTACCCAATTCATTGAGGTTGTTATCGTAATGTTGAAGGATTCTTTGAGCTAAGCCAACTGCCGTTTCTTCATTATTTCCAGATCCTAAAAGAATAGCCAATAGTTCTGCTTCTGATAAATTGGCTTTGCCTTTTAAGACCATTTTTTCACGTGGACGATCTTCTTCTGCCCAACTTTTTATCGGCAATGTTTTTTCTTTGTATTTCATGATTAGGCTCCTTTTAAGTGGTTCACGGAAAATGGGTTTACAATAAAGTGGATAGAAAATTTTCTTCAGACGAGTTGAAAAACACAGGCGATGCCTTAGCATCGACGAGTATTTTCAACGAAGGATTAATAAAATTATTCATTCAATTTAATAGTTAACTTAATTCCGTGAACTACTTAAATAAGTGAATGGAAGCGTTTTTATCACCGCTCCATTTTTTAAGAGCTTTGCTTTTTTGACACCTTTAGATTCTATTTTTTCAAATATTTCTACGCAGTGTTTGTAATTTGGAGCTTCATAAAGGTTGATGACAAAAGTCTTTTCTCCAATGCTAAATTCTTTTTGAGATTGTATTTTATTTTCCATGATCTAATTTTGAGATAGGAGGTCCGGCGCAAACAATATTGTGTATTGAATGGCCGGACCAATCGAGAGCGTAATGATTAAAAATTAGGCTGCTTGAAGTCCTATTTCAAGACCATTTTTTTGAAGCCTTGCGACAATACTTTTCTCAGTGCGAAGAAAATGTTTGCTCAGCTGCTCAACCGTGCTGTCTGCATTGAACAATTCAATCAATTGTGTCTCGTCTTCTTTTGACCATGGGGTAAAAGCATTAGGATATACCTTCTGTACTTTTTCAATGTAATCACTCTTTTCTTTCGGATCACTTTTTTCAAATTTTTCAACCACCTTGTCAAAAGCAGTTTGAAATCTAAAAAGGTCTTCTTGAAACAAAATCATTTTGATATAATCATAGCCTTCTTCTCCATTTGGCTTACTCTCCGTGATCATCACGTAGTTATTACCGTTGGATGCTTTTTTAAGATCAATAAAATAGTTTCTGTTTCGTGCGGAAATTCGCTCAGTGTACGTTACGTTTTGATTTTTCATGTTCGAAATTTTAAAAAGTTATTTGAAAAGTGCTTTCACTAACATAGACGCAGGATTTCAAAAATTCCATAAATCGAAATGAAAAAAAAAGAAAATAATTTGAATGGAAAAGAGTTATCTGTTTGATTATCAGTAGTTTGTGGAGGTGAAAATTTTTTCAAAAAAAATCAACTTTTCTGAAAACGAAATAGGTGGTATCACAAAAAAAACGTCTTTCCGATCAGATCAGAAAGACGTTTTTACTTGAAAATATTAAGTTGATTCTTGTAGTCCTATTAAAGATTTGAAAAAGCACTTTCTAAATCTTGTATCAAGTCATCGACATCTTCAACTCCAACACTTAAGCGTATCAAAGAATCCTTCAATCCTACTTTCATCCGCTCTGCTTTTGGAATAGACCCATGCGTCATAGATGCAGGGTGTCCGATTAATGATTCAACACCACCCAATGATTCTGCTAAAGCGAATAATCTAGTATTGCTTAATACTTTTTTAGCAGTACTAAAACTATCATCCTTAAAATCAAAAGAAACCATTCCTCCGAAATCATTCATTTGCTTTTTAGCAACTTCATGATTGGGATGGTCTTTAAATCCTGGATAAAAAACTTTACCAACCTTAGGATGAGCAACAAGGTACTTGGCAATATGCTTTGCATTTTTACAAGCCCGTTGTACGCGCAAATGCAAGGTTTTGATTCCACGCAAAATTAAAAAGCAGTCTTGAGGACCAGGTACAGCACCTGAAGCATTCTGAATAAAATAGAATTGATCTGCTAATTTCTTAGTCTTAACGATGATGGCTCCAAGAATAACATCAGAATGACCACCTAAGTATTTCGTTGCAGAATGAAGAACGATATCAGCACCCAAATCCAAAGGAGTCTGTAGATAAGGCGAAGCAAAAGTATTGTCAACACACGTCAAGATTTTCTTTTGCTTTGCAATCTTACAAATCCGCTTAATATCTATGATGTTGAGCATTGGGTTGGTTGGTGTTTCAATCCAAATCAACTTTGTTTTCTTAGTGATTTTTTTTGCAACAGCTTCCGGATTATCCATAGGTATGAACTTTCCTTTTATCCCAAACTTATCATAGACTTTTGTAATTAAACGATAAGATCCACCATACAAATCGCTGGTCGCAAGGATTTCGTCTCCTGGGTTTAACGTTTTTAGAACGGCATCCATAGCCGCCAATCCACTACTAAAACAAATTCCATACTTCCCATTTTCCAAGGCAGCTAGATTCGTTTCTAAAACTTTTCGAGTTGGATTTTGAGTTCGAGCATATTCAAAACCTTTGTGATCGCCCGGAGCATTTTGGACATAGGTTGAGGTTTGAAAGATAGGAGTCATAATGGCACCCGTTGAAGGGTCCGGTTCGATTCCTGCATGGATAACTTTAGTTCCAAATTTCATTCTGTAGATCTTTTTGCAAAGGAAAAATCAAAAGGCATGAAGCAGTTTGTTTTTCCGTAGCACTATGTAATTAAATGAATAAAGGCCAGCTTTTACACTGGCCTTTTGATTATTATTTCCTTTTCAAAACAGCTTGAACAGCTTGTACGACATCTTGCACACCCAAACCATATTTATTTAGCAAATCAACTGGCGAACCACTTTCACCAAATGAATCATTCACTGCTACATACTCCATGGGCGCTGGCATTTTGCGAGCCAATAATTGAGCAATGCTGTCTCCTAATCCTCCATGTCTCTGATGCTCTTCACAACTGACCACACATTTCGTTTTACGTACGGAATCAAGAATAGCTTCGTCATCAAGTGGTTTAATGGTATGAATATTAATCACTTCGCAACTGATTCCTTGTTTAGCCAATTCCTTTGCCGCTTCTACTGCATTCCAAACCAAGTGGCCGGTTGCAAAAATACTGACATCACTTCCTTCCGCTAAATGCAAAGCTTTACCGATCTCAAATTTAGTGCCTTCAGGAATAAATACAGGCCAACCCGGTCTTCCAAAACGAAGATAGACTGGACCATAATGTTCCGCAATAGCGATCGTAGCAGCTTTTGTCTGATTATAATCACAAGGATTAATGACGGTCATGCCTGGAAGCATCTTCATCATTCCCAAATCTTCCAAGATCTGATGAGTCGCTCCATCTTCTCCTAAACTCAGGCCTGCATGCGAAGCACAGATTTTTACGTTTTTGTGTGAGTATGCGATCGATTGTCTGATCTGATCATATACCCGTCCCGTTGAAAAATTTGCAAAGGTACCAGTGTAAGGTATTTTTCCAGTTGTAGCCAAACCTGCAGCGATGCCCATCATATTGGCTTCTGCGATTCCAACTTGAAAAAAGCGTTCCGGATATTTGTCAATGAATGGCTGCATTTTAAGAGAACCGATGAGGTCAGCGCATAGAGCAACTACCTGATCATTTTGGGTTCCAATTTCTAAAAGACCGGCACCAAAACCATCTCTGGTTGATTTTTTTCCGGTTGGTATTATTTGGTCGAGTTTTGAAAAACTTTCTATTGAACTCATGATTTATTTTTCTAAAGATTGAAGAAATGGATTTAAAAACAGTCCCCATTGTTCATTCCTTTTTGGAATCTTTTGACAATGGAGTTTTGTTTTTTCTAAACAGAATATGGATAATCACCCATTGTCTCCTCCAGCTGAGCCAAAGCAGTTTCTGTTTGTTCTGCATTTGGAGCTTTCCCATGCCATGCATGTGTATGCATCATATAATCTACTCCAAATCCCATAACGGTTTTCATGAGAATAACCTTTGGTTTCCCATTTCCTCGTGTTGACTTTGCTTGGTTGACAGTTTTAATAATGTCTTCCATATTATTGCCATCAATTTCTAAAACTTCCCAACCAAAAGAAGTCCATTTGGCGTTAAGGTCGCCTAAGGCCATGATCTTTTTTGTTGGTCCATCTATCTGTTGACCATTCCAGTCTACCGCAGTAATTATATTGTCTAATTTGTGATGAGCTGCAAACATGATTGCTTCCCAAACTTGTCCTTCTTGCAATTCGCCATCGCCTGTAAGTACATAAACTGTTTTATCATCCTTTTCTAATCTTTTAGATAAGGCAACTCCGCAGGCTACAGAAAGTCCTTGACCCAATGAGCCAGAAGCGACTCTGACACCTGGCAAACCTTCATGGGTTGCAGGGTGGCCTTGTAATCTGGAATTTAATTTTCGGAAAGTAGCCAATTCTTCAACAGGAAAATAACCGGAACGAGCCAGTACACTGTAGAACAGCGGCGAAATATGTCCATTGGATAAAAAGAACATATCTTCTCCTTTACCTTTCATATTGAAACCTTTATCATGTTCCATTATTTCAAAATAAAGTGCAGTTAGATAATCTGCACATCCTAAACTTCCGCCTGGATGCCCACAAGTAGCGAAAGAGACTTGGCGTACAATATCTCTTCGAACTTGACTTGCAATTTTGTTTAATTGTTGAATGTCTGCCATTGCTGGAATTTTAAAAGTGTGAATAAATTGAGATAAGTACTTGGACAAAATTATATGTAAGTTATGACAAAGGGGATTTTTGTGCTAGTCAATGCGCAAAAACCGGAGTTATGCAGTAGCATAATGAGGCTTTTTGTAAAGTAGAATAGCGCAAAAAGATCCAGTCATTACTTATAGTTTAATTTGTCCACGTACTTTTGTTTTAAAAGATAATTTCACTTATGGCTAGGGCAATGAAAAACCTTCGAAAACCAGTATTCTTAAATTTATCCAATACGTTTTGTGGAAAAGGATCCCGAGTCGAAAATAGACAAGATGAATCTTGCTTTGAATTAGCGCCAAAGGTAGGAAAATATATACAGTTTATAATGTCTTGCTTAGTATAATGAGGGTTAAAAAATGGCAGAAATCTCAATTCTGGCAAAGTGAGATCGACATGATTATTCCCAGATAGGAAGGTGTGCTTTTTAGGATTTGAAATTTTCCAGTTGAAACGACTCAACATTAATAAAATTTTCACGTAATAGTAAAGTGTCAAAGGATTTTTGGCACTAATAGAGGATGAGCAGAGAAGAAATTTAAGTTTTAGCCATAAAAGGATGATTTCAAAATTAATCAATATTGGAGTTACTGAAGCACTTTCGCTACAACAAGTGAAAAGGGTGAAGTTATTGAATCAAATGGCTTTGATTTATATAGCAGTAGTAGGAGTAAAGTGGATAAACGAACTTATTGTGGTTGATTTAGTAGGTTTTTCTATTACTTCTTTCCTTATGAGTTTGTTTGGAGTTAACCTTCTTTTAAATCATTTAGAAAAGTATGAGTTGTGCAAATTGTATTTTGTAGGGGTTAATGCCTTTGTTCTGATTTTTATCAATATTATTTTTGGAAGAGGGTTTGGGAGTGAATTCTTAATCTTTCCACTAATAATAGTAATTATTCTATTTTTCGATTCCAATAAACTTAAAATTATTTGGATGGGGATTTTTGGAGCCTGTTATCTAGGAACCCAGCTATTTTTAAGTTACAACGAACCCCTTCTAATTGAAAACTTAAGTCCGAGTTCCTTTTATTTTACTTTAACTGCTGCAGCCATTGGGATATTTATTCTATCTAATTTATTTGTCAGTGAAAATACGCTATTTGGTAAAAAAATGATTGGTTTATTGAGTGCAGTTCAAGGAAAGAACAAAGAATTGGAAACGGCCAATAAAGAATTGGAAAGATTTACTTTCGTAGCCTCACATGACCTCAAAACTCCTTTGAGAAATATCAATAGTTTTTTGCAATTGATTGAAAGAGGTTTGGAAAAAGGAGAAATCAACGATTTACCAGAATACCTGAAATATGCAAGAACCAATGCAGAGCGGATGCACAATCTAATCGAAGATGTATTGGAATTTTCAAGATTGAAATTAGAAAATGTAAGCTTCAAAAAAATAGGTCTAAACGTCATTGTTGACGAGGCAATGTCTAATCTACAGGATATAATAGAATCTAAAAATGCCAAAGTAATCGTTGATGAATTACCAATTATAGATTGCATCGAATACCAAATGGTTTCTCTCTTTCAGAATCTTATAGAAAACGGGATCAAGTACAATGATTCGGAAATTCCACGAATTAATATTCGCTTTAAAAAGGATACGAACAATTACATAATTCTTATTGAAGACAATGGTATCGGCATTCAGCCGGAATACAGGGATAAAATTTTTGATATGTTTTATCGACTTCATACAGTTGATAAATATAGCGGGACGGGCATCGGTCTGGCAACAAGCAAGAAAGTTGTAAATCACCACAATGGACAGTTGAAAATAGAATCATCTAATATAAAAGGGACTGTTTTCTCAATACAGCTCCCTATAAAGACTTCCTATCATAAAATAGAGAAATTAGAATCTGAAGAAATTTCGATTCACTCGAATTAAACAGAATAAGCCTACCTTTTTCTCCTCATTTACAAATTCATTGAATTTGGCACAAAATTGACTACTTTTAAATAGTAGTTTTTTAACCTTTTCTATTTTTTAAGATTTTCTTTAAAATCAACAAGAGGTAAATTGCGTTATAGAATAGTAAACGTTATCCATATGAAAAAGAAATTCCTTCTTCTCAGCTTTTTTGCCTTCCTTATTTTGGGTTCATCAACATTAACTTCTTGCAATAGAAAGTCAGGTTGCCCAATGAATGACCCAAAAAACACACACGTCAAAACCAATAAAAAAGGAGATTTTAAAGCTAAAAAAAGCAAATCAGGATTGATGCCAAAAAAAATGAGGAAAAGAAACTAAACCAATTTTCGAAGAATCAAGGATGGGTATTTGGGTCTAAGGAGATCTCTCAAATCCAATTCTTCTAGTTTATTCTTACTTATTGCTCTCGCATCTTCGGGTCCAAAGCTTCCGTTAAACCGTCTCCAATTAGATTAAACACAGTTACGGTTACGAATATGGCAATACCCGGAAACAAAGCCAACCACCAAGCCGAAGCATTTTTCCTAGCTTCTGTCAACAAAGATCCCCAGGTTACTTTTTCTAAAGGAATTCCAATACCTAGAAAGGACAATGTCGCCTCTGCTAAAATCGCAGCTGCGATTCCAAAAGCAATGGTTATTAAGACCGGAGGCAATGCATTAGGAATGGCATGTTTGAAAATAATCCTAAGACGTGGATACCCCAAAGCTTGTGCCGCTTCAACATATTCCAAACTTCTTATTCTCAATAGCTCCGCCCGAATGAACCTTGCAATTCCAGTCCAACTAATAAAACCAATGATAACCATTAGGTAGACCAATGATGTTTGTTCTAAAATGGCCAGCACTACTATTAATATTAATAGGCCGGGTATCGAATTTAGCATTTCTATAAAACGCATGATTCCTAAATCTAACGGTATGGATACGCGCTTTTTGAAAAAGGAAAAACGCTCAACTAATCGCGCGATCAAGTTAATTCCAAATAGGATTAAAGAGAAAAAGAAAATACTTTTAATTATTTCTATTCCAAAATTTCCCGTTTCCATGATTTGATATTTTCTAGCACTAAAAGCTAAGAGCCATGAAAGCGGCAGACCGATAAGATTTAATAAAAGTCGGATCCGAGAGACCTTAAATCCATTGTCTCCAAAAAAACCGGCCAATACACCAAAGAACAAACCTATTAAAACGGCTACACCCATTGCCAATATTCCAACAAGCAAAGCGACTCGCGTACCATGTATCAGACCTGAGCCAACATCTCTTCCCAGTTCGTCGGTGCCTAGCCAATGCCAATAGCGCATACCCTTGACGTTTTGTTTGTCAAAGGGACTTTTGAAATGAGCATTCCTCAAATCCAAATCGGTAGGGGAATAGGGGATGAGCGGAAGTATCTTTTGCTCGTACTCTAGATCTTTCCAATCAACGTTTACCAATTCAGCAGGCCATTTGGCCAACCCCATATCTACTGCATAAGATTTGAAAACAGGAAAATGACTTTGTTGATTTATTTTACAATATATGGGTTTGTCGTTTGCCAAGAAATCACCAAATACAGCGATAAATACCAAAAGCATTAAAACCCTTAAAGCCCATTTTGCTAAAGTATTTTTTTGAAACTGTTTCTTAACTATAGCCCAATAACTAATGCTGTCCACTCCCCCTTTTGAGAGAGCAACTTCTGCTTTTCGCCTTTTATTTTTATTAAAAAACAGCATTAGAATAAATTCATTTTTAAACAACCCCTATAATAAAAAATATTTCTTACACGCGAAATTTACAAATCCCGAAGGGATGACATTTTTATAAACACACATACTCTTCTCTTTTTAAACCCAGAATGGGTGACATTATTCCGCGTACTATATTGTGATTATGTCACTCCTTCGGAGTTTTAGTCCGGTATTATATTGGGAAATTATAATAGTGTCATCCCTTCGGGATTGTTTTTTAAACTTCATTTCATTCAACTAAACAGTTGCGTTATTTCTTAAAATTCACACGAGGGTCAGCCCAAGCATATAAAATATCTGCGATCAAAGTCCCAATCATTGTCAATCCAGTTGTCAGTAATAATATCGTAAAAACGATCGGCCAATCTTTAGCATATATCGCAGCAATGGTTTCTCTTCCCATTCCAGGTATATTGAAAATATATTCAATGACAACAGATCCTGAGATCGTTGCCGGGAAAACCAAGGCGATCAAAGTAATGATCGGAAACAATGAATTTCTGAAAGCATGTTTCCACAAAACGATTTCTTCACTTTGTCCTTTTGCTCTTGCTGTCCGAATGTAATCTTGTTGGATTACATTTAAAACGCCTCCTCTCATTTGTCTCGCAATGAAGGCCAGCGATCCATAAGAAAGGCATATTATTGGCAAGAATAAATGACTTGCTCTATCCCAGAATCTAGACCAGAACGGAATGTCAGTAGAAGTATCTCCCAAGCCAATTGACGGAAACCAATGCATCCCATACTCTGGAGTAGTGAAGAAGATGACCAATAAAGTAGCCACCCAAAATCCAGGCAATGAATACAAAACAAAAAGGATCAATCCCGTCCATTTATCAAATCTCGAACCTCTTTTTTGTGCAGAAAAAACACCTAAAGGAATTGCAATCGAGAAAGCTAAAATGAGTGCAAAAATATTCATGATAAGTGTCCACCCAATAGCTCTTTTTATTCTTTCTTTCACAGGTCTTCCATCTTGACAGGAATAGCCAAAATCACCAGTTATAAATTTTGTAAACCAAATATGATATTGATTGTCAAATCCATACCAGTGAAATTTGGGTTGGAATAATTTGGAAGTAGAAGATTGATTTCGCATTTGATCATAGGCGAGGAATAAAGCCTTTGATTCTTGTCCTACATATTTTTGGACTAAGCTATCCTTTTCAAATACTTTTTGAAGTGCTTTCATTTCATAATTGACCCGCTTATCGTTGTAGTTTATTTTTAATTGAGAAAGTGCTTTTCGGATTTCAATTTTTGCGTTTTTGACTTCTGATTGAGGGATTTGATAGGAAGCAATTTCCAAAGCATCTATGGCTTTGAAATAGTGATCAATCTGAGGCCAGTTGCCATATCTCGAAATTAGTTTTGCAATTGCAGCGCGTTTGGGATGATTGAGCACCTTGTATAAGGTATCCGGATAAGCCCTCGAGGTGAAACTGAAATAAAAGGAAGGTTTATCAAGACCAAGAGATTGAGCTCTTTGATTATAAGCCAATTCTGCAGCAAAATAATCATTGAGGTAAGTCTTGTCTTGTCCACCCAGATTGCCACAGCTTGTCACTGGATCGCCGGGTGTAAGCTTGCTAATACCAAAGGCTATTAGTGAAATGACCAATAGCGTAGGAATGAAAATTAATATACGTTTGAGCAGGTAGCGGAACATTCCGAAATTCCCTTAATGGAAATAATTTTCGAAGAACCCAGGAGACATCACACTCAAAGTTACATTTTTGAACTTTTTATGAATGGCAATTCTTTCTGTTTGACTAAAAAGAAAAATCATCGGTGCTTCTTCATAAATTATTTCCTGAAATTCGTTATAGTATTTGTTTCTCTCTGTTTTATCTATAGTAGACCTTAGTTTTTCAATTAAAGCATCAGTCTCCGCATTTCCAAAACCAGTACGGTTAAAACCGTTTGGAGTATCTGAACTGGTATGCCAAAATTGGTAAGGATCGTATAGGCTTGCATCCAAAGTCAAACCTCCTGAAAAGATTTCATATTCCCGCTTTTTTACTGCAGCGATATAAAGGTTTGCTTCCAGAACATTAGATTCCAAATTGATACCTGCTTTTTTTGCATTATTCTGGATGATTAAAAAGATGTTTTTACTGACAGTATTTGTTGGAGTCATATTGTATTTTAAATTCATCTCTACTCGTTCACCATTAATTTCTTGATCAACAACTCCATCTCCATTACTGTCTTTCCACCCGGCGGCAGCTAATAATTCCTTAGCTTTATTTACATCAAGCTTAGTCGCAGGAGTTTCTTTATTATAATAATCATAAGATGCTGGAAAAGGGTTGTTTAGTCTTTTTCCATATCCTTGCGAAACGGTTTTTATCAATTCGTCCACATCAACGAGATAACGGATAGCTTGCCGAACGCGCTTATCTTGTAGTTTTGGATTCCTGGAATTCAAGGCTAGGTAATTCATGGAAAGCCCTGGCGGAGTATACAAATTGTATTTTGAGTTAACCAAATCGTCTTCTTTCATATTGACAAAAGCATCATAAGGAATGGTATTGAGGACGTCCACGGATTCATTCTTTAAAAGAGATGCTGCCATAGCATCATCAGGATTGGTATTGTAAATAAGTTTGTCCGGTTTCGCTGTTAAGCATGGATATTTGGAAGCCAATTTATCACCCCACCAGTTTTCTTTTTTTTGTAAAACAATTTTTTGATTGGGAATCCATTCTACAAGTTTATAAGCTCCAGGGCCTGTAATAAATTTAGGATCATTAGAGTATTTAGGAGAATTAAACTCTTCTGCAAATGCAGTGATGTTTGGATTGGATTCAGCGAGTTTAGAAGCTTTCTTAGGATCCAATAAATCTTTTAAATCAATGGATTTCATCAAGCCTTTAGGATCATAATTGTATTCAGGATAAATGTAAAATGAAGAACTATACTCTGCTCTCATATATGGCTTATCTGTGAATACCGTATACTTTTTAGGATTCTCTTTATCGACTTCTACATTTTTTACCATATTCAAGTAACTGCGATATCCTGGATCAGCTACTTTAGGATTGAATAAAGCTTTTAATGTAAATACGTAGTCGTGACCAGTTATAGGAGTTCCGTTATCCCAAACAGCTTCATCGAGCAACTCGAAAGTATAGGCCGTTCCACCTTTGTAAGGGCCTTCAGATATAATTTCAGATTTCGGCCGAGTCTTGCAAAGGTTTGGGATAAGCTCAAGACTTTCAGGATCATGGTTTTGTACGGGAGGAAAGATATGTTGAAACACTTGTCTTGACCAAGCTCTTCCAGTCAACATCGGGTTCAGTCGATCCGGTTCCGCGCGCAATCGAATTGTAACAGAATACTTATCTTCCAACGGGAATTCTTCAACAACTTTTTTGGGTTCTGTTTTACAAGAAATAAGAACCAAAAAGAAAAGGAATAGAAATAACCGAGTCAAATTTTTCATGAGAATGCTAATTATAGGTTTACCCCTAAAAATAAGAAAATGTTTTGGTGCCCCTACTAAATTTAGAGGAACTCTTGATATTAGCTGATCTTTGTCCTAGTAAATAAGGATTAACGCTAATTCTAATCTAAAAGTTGGAATGTATTGGGAAAAAAGCCTGGCCTTCTCACAGAAATTGGGGCTTCGAATCTTTTGTGTGCGACGATTCGCTCTTGTGGAGCGAATAGAAATAAATAGGGCTGATCATCGTAAATGATTTTTTGCAAATCAAAAAACAATTGCCGTCTTTCCTCTGAATTCGTACTACTTTGAATTTTGTCAATTAAATCATCAGACTCTTTTGTTCCAAAACCAACTCGGTTGGCTCCATCTGATCGATCGCTTTCTCGGTGCCATAGTTGTTTGGGATCATCAGGTCCTGCAAAATTTGACCATGCAGAATAGACCATATCATAGTCTCGCGCTTTATAATCCGCGGAAAGCTTAGAAAATTCTTTGCCCTCTATTCGAATTTTTACGCCTGCTTTCTTTGCCGCTTCCTGAAAAATAATGCCCAATTGGCGACCAGCTTCTACTGAGCTACTCACATCCAAAGTCAGATCCATCTCTACAAGTTCAGTTCCTATTTTTTTATCCAAAATACCGTTGGAATTGCTGTCAGACCATCCTTCTTCTTTGAACAATTGCTTTGCCTTTTCAATAGTATATTTTATCGGTGGGAGGCTCTTATTGTAATAATCTTTTTGTGGATGAAAAGGGCCAATCGTTCTTTGTACCATATCGTAATAGACTGTTTCTTTTGCTTGATCTAAATCTAGTAAATGCGCAAAAGCACGACGCAGTTTTGGACTAGATAGGCATTCGTTTTTTCGATTCAAACCGATATAATAATACATCAACTTAGAAGGAGAATAGGTATTATAGTTTTTTTGAAAAATTTCGTCTTCTTTCAAATCATTAAAAACACGTTGATCAACAGATCCAACGACATCTAATTCTTGGTTTTGTAAAAGACTTTTCGTCGCTTCAATATCTGGAATGAATTTGAAAATAATTTGTTCTGGAAAAGCTTGAAAAGAAGGAGAGTCTTTCGCATACTTTGTTCCCCACCAATCTTCTTTTTTCTGCAAAGTCAGTTGCTGGCCCGCTTGCCAATCTACTAAG
>CALIAG010000184.1 GCA_938041325.1 uncultured Saprospiraceae bacterium
CCACCATCGCCTTTGAAGCGAATCCCTTTTCCAAATTTTCCTTCTACAAATTCAGGTCGCTCATCTTCGTGGCCCCAAATGTTTGCATCTAATTTATTTTTTTCATTATTAAAATAGGCAAAGGTTTTCTTGTCTGTTTTCTTTCTTTTTGGGATAGGTGGTTTGTCTAGATAAATATCATTGACGTTGATTTCTTTTTCTGATTCAAAAGAGAAATCTGCTAGAAGTCTTTCGTTATTATTTAGGGTTTCTTTTTTAGCAATAAACGATCTCAAGTCTTGTTGAAAATTTTCCGGTATCGCCAACTGATTTAAAGAGTCCACTTTTGTGTTCAAAACACGTAACTTTTTCTTTATATCCTCTTCTAAAAGCGTGATAGTCGGGGATGCCTCTCCATTATAAGGAACAATTCCTGTTTCATCATTATTATTAAAAAAAGCAAAAAACTGATAGTATTCTTTTTGTGAAATTGGATCGTATTTGTGATCATGACAACGGGCACAACGGAAAGTCAATCCCATGATTCCTTTTCCAATAGTATTGGTTCGGTCGGCTACATATTCTATTCTGTATTCTTCATCAACAACACCTCCCTCCTGGCTTTGTGGATGATTGCGGTTGAAGCATGTTGCAATGAGTTGGTCTTGAGAAGGACTATCCAAAAGATCTCCGGCCAATTGCCAGGTAATGAATTGATCATAACTTAAGTTGTTGTTGAATGCATTAATGACCCATTGACGGTAAGGCCACGTGTTGCGCATGCCATCATCTTGGTAGCCATGAGAATCAGCATATCTAGCTAAGTCTAGCCAATCCAAAGCCATACGTTCACCGTAATGTTTACTATTTAATAAGTCATTGATCGCTTTTTCAAAAGCGGAGTTGGTTTCGTTTTTAATAAAATTATCAATCGCTTCAACGGAAGGAGGTAAGCCTGTGAGATCAAAATTTATACGACGGAATAATTGTTCCTTTTGAGTTGGATCGGATAAGGACAAGCCTTTTGCTTTAAGTTTTTCTTCTATAAAAAAGTCAATAGGATTGTCATAAGCTTCTGGTATTTTAGACTTCGTAGGAGGGATGAAAGACCAATGCGTTTTAAACTCAGCGCCCTGTTCAATCCACTTTGCTATTAAAGCTTTTTCGTATTCTGAGATATAGAGGTTGGATTCCTCTGGTGGCATGAGTAATTCGGCATCTTCGGTGATTATGCGTTGAAAAGCACCGCTTCTTTTTGTGCTTTTACTAACAAAAGCATGTCCACCGTTTTTTAATTGTTTTTTGATCGCACCTTCTTCAAGGTCTAAACGCAGATTGGCTTTTCGTGTTTTCTCATCAGGGCCATGGCATTTATAACAACGGTCAGAAAGTATGGGTTTGATATGGTAATTGTAATCAATGCTTTCAGGAAGCTGCGCAGCAATATCATCCGATATTTTATAAGCCTCTCCACAACTGAAGAAAAGGAAAAGAATAGCTATAAAAAACAGAGAAAGCTTTGGCTGCACAATTGTAAATGTTGTTTTACTAAAGTTATTAAAAATGTGCAGCATTGAAGAATAGAACAGAAAATTACTTCTTGCTTTGCTCCATAATAGACATTACAATCACACCCAAAATTATTACTAAAAAGATCCAGAACAGGATACTGATCTCGCCTTTAAACATAGCCTTATAAAACAAACCACCAAATACGCCACCGATAATTGGACCGAATAAAGGAATCGGAGCATATCCCCATTTTGAACTTCCTTTGTCAGCGATAGGCAATACAAAATGGGCCAAACGTGGTCCTAAGTCTCTTGCAGGATTGATTGCATAACCTGTACTACCTCCCAACGACATACCAATGGCCATAATCAATAATCCTACAACAATAGGATTTAAGCCCTCGGTAAACTCATTCGCACCAATCCAAAGTAATCCTGCTATCAAAATGAAAGTACCAGAAATTTCACTAAACAAGTTTGACCAAAAAGATGGAATCGCTCCACCTGTTGAAAAAACGCCCAATTTGGTTCCGACATCTTCCGTGGCTTTCCAATGCGGCAAATAATGTAACCAAACAATTGTGGCACCTATAAATGCACCAATGAATTGCGCAAGTACATAAGGTCCGACTTTTTCCCAAGGAAATTCTCCTACCGCTGCTAAGCCAATAGAAACTGCTGGATTGATGTGAGCTCCACTTACTTCGCCAACTGCAAAAACAGCCATACATACTGCAAATCCCCAGGCAATTGAAGTCACGATCCAACCACCATTCTGCCCATAAGTTTTGTTTAGAGACATGTTAGCATTCACGCCACACCCAAGCACGATTAAAATCATCGTACCGATTATTTCTCCAAGGAATTCTGACATAGTAAGGTTGGTTTTACGTTAGGAATGCAATAAATATAGCAAGAAGTTGTCTAAAGTCAAGACACTAATGGCTAAGAATTATGAAGCTATTGAGCGTGCTTAAAAGCGAAGGTTAAGTTTTCCATACCAGAATGCTCCTCGGATGCCGAATTGCTGGACACGACGGCTATATACGAAGATGCCATTTCCTACATTGGCAGAGTGGGTATGTTTATCTGGGTAAGTGTTGAATATGTTGTTGCCTCCTAATTTAAACGAGACATTATTATTGAGGTGGTATTGAAAGGACAGATCACAAATTGTCTTTGCGTCGAAGGTTTGATCTCTTGTTTCTTTATTCCCAGTAAATTCATTGACAACCCAATTCTCCGGATTTCCGTCTTCGGGATGCTTGTAAATTACATTTCCGAAATGAGTCAAAGTAATTCCTGCGTCCCATTTTTTATTTTGGTAATAAGCGCCGAGTATTATTTTTTGGTTCGGTTGTGCAGTTTCAATTCTTGCGATCTCTTCCCTATTGAATAAAATATCTTTAAAGTCTGCTAATAACTCAGGTGCTTTTATCAATGGTTCTCCAGATGCCTCTTTTATTACTAAGGTTTCTGTGAAATTGGCAGCAGCACGTAGCTTAAGCGTTGAGTTTTGAAAGTTTATATGATAACTCATTCCAAGATCTATACCTTCTGTTTTTGTATCTATTGCATTGGTGAAAAATTGTGCATTATCAACTCCGATAGGATCAAGGATTTCTGCAAATCGTTGGTGAGTGCTTGCACCAAATTTACCTGTTATCACTATTCGATCCTCAATAAAAATGCGGTAATAATCCAAGGTAAATGTAAAATTATTTAAAGGTTTTGTGGCAAGGCCAAAGCTGAGGTTTTTTGAACGTTCTGGTTTTAGATTGTCAAAACCAAATAGCCTTGTTGCGATATTTTCATTATTAAAATGTGCCACTTCTTTTCCTATTTGTTCAGTTCCTGTGGTTTCGAATTGTGTAGCGAGGCTGCTAAAATATACTTGATGTAGAGAAGGCGCTCTAAAACCAGTATTGTAAGATCCACGTAAAGTAACCTGGTCAATTACTTTCAGGCGACCATTTATTTTAAAATCAAAAGTGCTCCCGAAGTCTGAATAAAATTCATATCGTGTGGCGGCACTTATTCGCAATGGTTCAAAAAGGTCCGCTTCAATGGAGCTATAAATTCCCATGTTGTATCGGTATTGGTGCACTTCATTCTCTCTGGTAAATCCAGGAAACATTTGAATACCACTTTCTTTTAAAGTACCATCTGCCAAGGTATCTCCACCGTTGATCCAAGACGCTTCTTCGCCAGCATGTTGCTGAAATTTTTCAATCCGAAATTCAGACCCAAATCCTATATTGATTGGAATGTCACCATCGAAGTGTTTTTTGACATCGAGGTTTGTTACATTTTGATTGTAACTGAATGCTCCCGCTCTAGCACGCGTAGGTGAAGCAAATCCAAGTGAAGCATTATTCGAATTTTTTACTGTAAAACCAAAGGTGTTTTCCCCAAAGGTATTGCTGAAATCGACTTGCCAAGGTTGGTTTCGCGTTCGCACTCCAATGCTAAAGGATTTGTCAAAAATATCAGAATGAAGTTGTGGTGAAAATCCATAAGGAGAAATTCCAGCTTGTCGGGACTCCTGATATGGAAAGCGATAAAAGCCTGAAGATTCCCCTTGTCTATAACTTGCTCCACCAAAGAAATAGGTAACCAAATTATCGTTTAAAGGAAACTCTGCATTGACCATCAAACTAGTATTGATTAAAGAAGCTGCACCAACGTTTATTACTTTATTTTCTTTAAAGTTATTTTGATCAAAAAATAGAGTGAGTGAGTCTTGGTTATTGTCTCTTTGATCACCAAAAATAGGTCCTGTATAATCACCTGAGCGATTGAAGGAATTTCTTTTTGTAAAATCTAAAGTAAAATTAATCCAGCCTCCATTATTACCTATTTTGTTTCCAGAATTCGCACTAACTTTTGTCATCAAACCATCTCCTTCCTGCGTAAGGCCAACTTGTGAATTGATGTCTAGGAAGTTGGTGTTTTCTTTTAAAACGATATTTATCACTCCAGCGATTGCATCAGAGCCGTAATAAGAAGCTGCACCATCTCTTAAAACCTCGATCCTCTTTATGCTTGCAGTAGGAATTGCGTTAAGGTCTGTAGGTACAGTACCTCTTCCAACAGTACCGTTGATATTAACCAAAGAGCTTGGGTGTCGGCGTTTGCCGTTGATTAGTACCAGTAATTGATCTGGGCCCAATCCTCTCAGAGAAGCCGGATCCATGTGGTCTGTGCCATCTGCAATATTCTGGGTTGTACTATGGAAACTTGGTGCGGAATATTGTAGTAAATCAGAGAGGCCTGAATGCGTCGTAGAGGCAAGGTGTTCGTTATTAAAAACATCTACAGGATCTGTTTTATCCAGTAATGCAATTTCTTCAAAGCGAGAACCGACAATAACAACTTCATCTAAGCTCGAATAATCCACCAGCTTGAAATCCATTTCGATGGATTCTTGTGGTTTTACAAATACTTTTTGGACCAATGTTTTATAGCCTACATAACTGATTTCCAAGATGTGGTTTCCAGGAGGAATTGCTAATTGGTATTCCCCGTTAAGGTTTGAGATTCTTCCAATATTTTTCTTGGCAACTTTAATGGTAGCCCCGACTAAAGGTTGGTTGTTTTTTTCGTGAATGGTCCCTGAAACGATCCCTGTTTTTCGAGAGCGGATGATTACGAAGGTTGATTCAGTTACTTTGACATATTCGAGGTTGGTTTTTGCCAAGGCTTTTTTTAGACTATGCTCTGCACCTTTAAAAGTCTTTATCTTTAAAGGATTAATATCAATACCGTCGATTAAGCCAGTTTCATAGAGGAAATGGACATCAAACTCTTGTTCTATATCTGTAAGGAAAATTTTTAAAGTTTTAGGACTAGGCTCAGGATTGGATGATTCTGAAAAGGCAGAAGAATTTAGCATGCTCTGGCTAAACGCAGAGTAAGGGAAGTGGAAAAGAATAATCCAAAATAGGATTTTAATTACTGGCTTAACGGAGTTCAAAATGTTTTTTATAACTATCCTTGATTATAAATCATTTTGGGTTTTGATCATTTAACTCTTAACTCCAGGGTATTCTCTCTTTTTTCTAAAAAAGCTATTTCCTTGTCTGAAATAATAGCATTTAAGGCTTTAATTAATGCATCGTTGGGTGCGGCACCACTGATAGAGACTGTGTCTAAAATAGTAGAATCGATTCCCTTCATTATTACATTGTAATCAAAACTGTTTTCAAGTATTTCAATTACCTGGCGTAAAGGAGTATTATCAAAAACCAGAACATCTTTTTTCCAAGACGTAAAAATGTCTGTATTAATGTTTTGTGTTTTCGTGATTTTGTGTGTTTCAATAGCGACCATGTCTCCAGGCTTCATTGTTGTTTCAGCGTTTGGAGAATCTCCTATCTTTGTAACGCTTACTTTTCCTTCTTCCAAAATCACAAAAGGCTTAATTTCTTGATCTGAAACTTGGAACTTTGTTCCTAAGACTTCAACATCAAAATCCGATGTATGTACGATAAACTGAGAAGTTCCTTTTAAGGGTTGAGAGGTAATATCAAAGAAAGCCTCTCCTTCCAGCCAAACCTCACGAATATCGTTGTTTTTCCAATTCTCTTGAAATTTAAGAGAACTAGATCCATTTAATACGACTTGAGATCCATCGCTTAGAGTTATACTTTCCTTTTCTGAACTATTAGTAAAAACTACTTTTGGTAAGTTATTTATATAAATATAACCAGCCACAACTACAATTCCTAATAAAACTGCAGCAGCATATTTATAAACGAACCTAAATAATGGCTTTTGTCTTCTTTCACCTATTTCTCCATGAATATTGCTCAAGAGAGAGGCAACATCTTTTTGGTCTAGCGTGTCTTTTTTGAAATTTAAGGATTGGATTAAAGTTTTGGCATTTTTAAACTCTTCTTTTCTATGAGGATTGTTCAAAACCCAAGATTCCCAAATTGATTTACTGGCTTCCGTTGGGTTTTTAACCCATGAAATAAACGACTCATTTTCAACAAGACAATCTTTGTCCTTATTATACTTTTCATCCATTGTAATTAGGATATTTGTTTAGGTCTTATGCTAATAAAAAGTTTACTTAGAAAAATGATTCTAAGATATTGTCGTTTGTTTTGGAATTTTGTAAAGTTAGTTAAAATGCTGAAAATTTGGAATTTGTAAAGAGGAGGAAAGGAAAGGTTCCTTCCCCCACTCTTTCTCTGTCCCAAATTATTCTTGATTGATTTACAAGCGTTCACCAAAATGAATTGGTAGGATGTAAATTTATAAGCTTGCCTTTTAGAATTGAGCCTAAAAGACGGAGTTTTGCTTTTTTGTAATGCAAATTTGGTTTTTTGGCATTACGTCAATTGAGGTCGTATTTTTAATAAAATGTAGCATCTTTTTAATAACCCAAACGCCAACTCCTAAATATTAAAGTTTACTTTTTAATCTTTTTTATAAAAGGCATATTGCTGAATAAAGATGAACTTCCCCATAAATTTCACCTTAAAAACAAAATTTTTACTAAAAGAACAGTAAGTAAACCCATTTGATACAAGGAAATTGACGTTTCGTATGGATTATCATTTTTTTGATAAAGTAGTTTAACAATAGGATTCTTTAATCCCGTGTTAGTTTATTTGAGATCAAGACCCAAATTGTGTTTTCTTTTTTTAAGATAGATTCTTGAAGAGGTAATTAGAGAAGGCTGAATGGGTATAAAAACAGCGCTTAGCTATTTACTTCATGATAAAGAGTAAATAGGGCTTAATTTCTACCCAAAAAAAATCAACAATTTTTTAAAATACCCTAAAAAGGGTAGAAAAGTAGGTTAATTGGTCTCTTGGATCTCCTTTCTGAGTCTCTTAATCCCTGTCGAGACTAATTTGTAAACTCCGTTGACATTTAGACCCATTATTTCGCTTATTTCTTCGTAGCTCATATCTTCAAAATATTTCAAGAATATAGCCTCTTTTTGCCTTTTAGAAAGCGATTTAAAAGCAAGGTCAATCTTATTTTTATTCTCTTTTAATGTGTTTTCTTGAAAGAAGGGTTCATCAGTAGATAACAAATTTGCATTTTGAAGATCAACTAATTCTAATGGTTGAGATTTTTGTCTACGCCCTAACTTATTAGCTAGGCTTCTTTTTAAGGATAGGAAAAGATAATTCTTGACGGATTTTTCAATGGAGAGGCGAGATTTAGAGTTCCATAACGTTACAAAAAGTTCTTGGATACACTCTTTAGTTAGCTCTTGATCGTTGGAGATTTTCATCCCATAATTAAATATACTTTGGATATAAAAATGGTAAAGCTCATCAAAAGCATTTCGATTTCCATCCCGAATCTTGGACCATAAGGCTAGATCATAATTTTTACGCGCTTTAAAATCCATTCCAAGCATCAAGTTTAAAAAATCTCACACTTTAAATTAATAAAATTCTGGTAAAAAAGGGTTTCTAAATTAAATCAAACATAATTCATTTTAATCAAAGCGTTCAAAACCTTTTTGGATTTAGAACGGTCTAATTCTGAGTTTTTGCTAGCTTAATTATAACAAGATTCAAAATACTTCAATTCTTATTTTTTAAGGGTAGAAATAACAATCAATGAACATTAAGCTTAATAATCTTAAAGTGCCATTTTTTTGGGAATAAAAATACTTTGACCAACTGCTTTGAACTTAACGAAAGCATGTAGATGTGTCTCGTGATTTAACTAAAAACTTGTTTTGATAAAACAAAACGATCAAGTATCCGTAAAATTTTCAATAACACCTTTAAATATAATGCCGATATCGAACTGGTTGTTACTTATTGTTGCTGTTGTTTCCATTTTCTTGGGGACAAAAATGCTGTATTTAGATACCAGTAATAAGATCAACCGTGTTACTTTTGTTTGTTTTGCATTAACGGCCTTCTATGCAATCGTAGAGTTTAGTCTGCAATTAATACAAGATATCGAACTTGCGAAAGTAATGGGCTGGTATCATGGATGTATCATTTCCCTGATTTTAATATTCTATTTATTTAGTACTAAGTTTTATAGTGAAATAGAAAAGCCATTTCCTAAATGGTATAACAATATAATCATCCCTGGAATTGTCATCAGTTTTCTTTCTCAGTTTGTTCTACAAACAAATTATAACACCGCGTTTTCTCCTGCTCCGATCTTAGATGATGGGGTTTGGAAATATGTTTTTCATACAGATCGACTTTCCTATTATTTGTTTTGCTTCAATTGTGTATTTGGTATAATGCTTTCCATTTATCATTTTTATCATGGCTATCGTCATGCGACAAATAAAGGGGATAAAAAGGTGAGACGGATCTTGCTGATCATTTATTTGATTATTCCAATGGGCCTGGTTTTTTATTTTATACTGACCGTTTCTGATCAACAAATGGGCGAGTTTAAGGTGTCTCCATTTACTTTCTTTTGTTTATATATCGTTAGCCTTTTTTATTCGAATTATCAAATGTGGGAATTCGACCCGTATAAATCTTTTGATGAAATCTTTAATTCTATTTCTAATGAGGTGGTAATTATGGATGAAAACCAAAGGGTTAAATATTTAAACGAATCGGCGAAAAGGAAATATGATGAGAAAGAATTGAAAAGTGATTTTACTAAAAAATATTTTATTTCAAAGGAGAACTTAGAAGTGATCAATGAAAAAGGAGAATTCGAAAAAGAATTTACCAGTGAAAACGGAAATAGTTTTTTAATTAATTTTTCTTCTATTTTTAATAAAAAAGGAAGGAGTGGGTATGCTGCAATTTCTTCGGATATTAGTAAGATTAAGGATTATGAACAGCAACTTCAGAATTTGAACAATGAGCTAATCGAAAAAAATGTGGAGCTTGAGAGGTTTGCTTACATCGCTTCGCATGATTTGAAAACGCCTATCAGAAACATAGTTAGTTTTTTATCTTTAATCAATCGCGAACTCAAGCAATACGATAACGAATCATTAGAAGAATATATTGATTTTGCTAAAAAGAACGCAAAGCAAATGTACAACCTTGTGGAGGATGTTTTAGAGTTTTCAAGATTGACATCAAAGAAGCAAAACGTTTTTGAATTACAAGATATCCGGCAAATTATAAATACTGCTATTGCTAATATTGATATTCTGATTAAAGAAAAAAAGGCTAAAATTATCATTCCCGACCACATCCCAAAAATAAAATCAGATGCAGCAAAATTGATTCTTATTTTTCAAAATTTAATTGAAAATGGGCTTAAATACAACGAGTCTATTCTTCCTACTATCACTATAAGTTTTGAAGAAAATGATGAGTTTTATAAGTTTTCAATCGAAGACAATGGAATAGGAATTCGAGATGAATTCCATGACGATATTTTTAAAATGTTTAAACGCTTACATACTCAAGAAAAATTTGAAGGAACAGGTATTGGTCTTGCTGTTTGTCAAAAGGTAACAACTCATCATAAAGGAAAAGTCTGGATAGAATCAAAGCCTACCTCGGGTTCTATTTTTTACTTTACCATTAGCAAGTCATTGTAGTAATTTTTTTGCAGAAAAAAAAAGAAGGATTCTCAATGCTTCCCTTCTCTAATTCATGTCAACCTAGTTTTTTAGCTAAAAGTTGTTTCTTTTCGAAGTCCTTCAAAATCTTGATTGCCGGGCAATTCATTTCTTTTATACAAGAGTTGATAGCCTTCGTTGGAGAGAATAGTTCCATTGCCTTCCTTCCCTCTGATCATTTCCAATAAGTATTTTGCAAATTATCCTAAATTCAAGATTATCAATTTTTAACCTTATTCGCAGCGCTTCAAGTATATCCGATCAAATATTCATGCCTTTAGAAAGTAGAATAAAAAAAGAGAAACACCGCATTGCGATATTTCTCTTGAATTTGTGGTCCCACAAGGACTTGAACCTTGGACCACCTGATTATGAGTCAGGTGCTCTAACCAACTGAGCTATAGGACCTATTTGTCACATTGAATTGTATTAAAAAGGCTGGAATTTCTTTAAATCTTAACCCATTTCTTCAATGCGAAGACAAAAATACAGATTTGTGGAACAATCCGCAAATCTGTATTTCACTTTTATTAAACTTTATTTTAATAAGTGCTAGTTTACGCTACTAGGTACGTTAGCATTATTCATATGCAAATCCATCTGAGGATAAGGGATTGAAATATTATTGGCATCCATAGACTTTTTAATTTCTTCATGCATGAAGAAAAACACATCCCAGTAATGCTCGCTCAAAGCCCAAGGTCGGACAGTAAAGTTAACAGAAGAGTCTGCAAGCTCTGCTACAAAAATATCGACTGCTTTACTTTTTATAATATGCGGGCAACGTTCTGCAACAGATTTAATCACCGCTCTTGCTTGATCTATATCATCATCATAGCCGATTCCAAAAGTCATATCAACTCTGATTTCACCTTGTCCAGAAATGTTGGTGATTATTCCGCTCGTGACCACACCGTTTGGAACGATGATTTTTTTATTGTCCGGAGTTAAAAGAACGGTATTAAAAATTTGAATTTCTTGAACAACACCGATACTTCCACCAAGATCTACTAAGTCTCCAACTCGGTAAGGTTTAAAGATTAATAACATTACTCCACTTGCAAAATGTCCAAGACTTCCTTGCAATGCCATTCCTATAGCAAATGCCATGGCACCGAATATGGCTACAAATGAAGTTGTTTCCACACCAAACATACCTGCAACAGCAAGTAGAAGCATGACTTTCATTGCAACGTTGATTAAAGAAGCAAGAAAAGGTTTGATTGTTGGATCAAAATCTCGCTTCGTCATCATTCTTTCCACCATTTTTGTTATCCAACTGATAATCCAAAAACCAATTATTAGTGTTAATATAGCACCGATAACTTTTGGAGCATAGCCGACAACCATTGTAGAGATTTGATCAATGTATTTTTCCATCTTGTTTATTATTGTTTTTTATGTGAAAAATGAAGAGTTTAAATTTAAGTCAGAAGTAATTCTTTAGAAGAGTAGGAAGTGTTTAAATTTTCAAACCAATTGAATTACATAAACTTAGACGATATATTTTATAAATTGTAACTTAACTTTAGCCATTAAATGTTTAAAAAAAAGAATATAAAATATATTTCATTCGATGAAGCTTTATCAAAGCTTCAGAAATATTGCGTTTATCAGGACAGGTGTCATAAAGAAGTACGGTCGAAGTTATTGGATTTAGGAATCTATGGAGATGATTTAGAAAAAATCATTGTAGAATTAATTCAAGATAATTTTTTGAATGAAGTTCGTTTTGCTCAATCTTATGCACGAGGAAAATTCCGAATTAAAAGATGGGGAAAAATGAGGATAAAGCGGGAAATGAAAATGAAAGGATTATCCGATTACTGTATAAAAAAAGGACTGGCAGAAATTGATGAGGAGGATTATGAAAAAACCTTGGACGAACTTCTAACTAAAAAACGGAATTTAATAAGAGAGAAAAATGAATATCTAAAAAATAAAAAACTCGCCTCATTCGTCTATCAGAAAGGATATGAACAACATATGATTTGGGATAGAATTAAGATCCTTTTCCCTATAAAAAGCTAAACAAAGAAAAGTAGTGTTTTTTACAAAAATGACATCAACTTAATTTTGCCATTGCAAAAGCATTAAAAAATACTTATTTTTAAATAACTCATATCACAGAATTTTATTTTTCTAATCAGAAAGCTGACTTTTAGTATTTATTGGGATTATACCTTTGTTTAAAAAGGTGTATTTTAATAAAGCATTTTCTCACTAAATCATTTTAGTTATGGCAAAAAAAATACAACTCAGTGAATTAAAGGTGAAAAGTTTTATAACCACCTTAAGTAAGGATGAACAGAATTCGGCCAAAGGAGGAAATAAAATTTCCGCCGGAGGATCTTTTAGTTTCAATTTTGTGAGAGGAGGTTCTTTTACAGTTCATAAGACGCAAGGTTCTCCAGATGTAGCAGATATTAACAGCCTGCTATTCGAATAGGACCAAGTAAATTATTTAGTATAATTACTTTTTCTTCTTACAACCTCAGCAAACGACTCATTTTCGATTTTACTTTCTAACCAGGATATAAAATCGAAGTATTGGAACATTACTTTTTCTGAGGGAATATGTGTTAGCTTTTCAAATTCATCTTTTAAATTTGCAAACGCGTGCATGAGTTCCCTCAGAGAATGTATTTTATTCGATTCCTTTATAAATCCTAACACCTTCTTTTCAAATTCAAACATTCGATTTCTCTTCCGCAAGAAACGGTAAGTAGAACGGAATAGATATTCAAGCAACATCGTGTTGCCCATTTCATAATGAATGATCAAGTTTAAAATTCGCGCAAGACTTTGTAAATCTTGTCGCTCGACTCGTCTTGGTAAATTCAACCACTCATTGAGGTATTCTAATGCTTTTGGATAATCTCCTATCCCAAAATGAATATAGAAATATTGAAAATAGAACCGTCCACTTTCGAATACTTCACTGTCGAACTTTTCTTGTTCTTTCAAATGCTGTTTCAAGGCAAGTTCTCCTTCTTTAAAATCGCCAGTAAAGATGCACAGTGAGAACTTATTGGTATAATACTCATTGTAAACCCGCAACTCGTCATCTAAGGTTTTAGGTTTGATTACCAGGAACTTAGGCAGGCATTCCGCCACCTCTTCATAATATTCCAGAAGACCACAACTCGCCGTATAGTTGGTAAGAGCAGAAATGTAATCGGCAATATCTTCTCTTAAAAAATGCGCTTGAGATTCCATTAACCTCATCAAGCGCTTACTCATTATGTGAAACTTTTCGTAATTGATAATGGAGTAATAAAATAAGCTGTAAATCCTAAAATAGAATACCCGTGCTTTATGCGATTTCGCATTTCTTAAATCAGTCAACAACTTGTTTTCCATAATCAAATTCAAATTAGCCACCTTCTCTTCACTCCTGAGTAAGGCGTCCTTTCTGATTCCAATCATGACGCGGTAGAATAAATTTTGGTATGCGGATAAATTACCTCTTTGTTCTAAACATTCATTTTCTTCATTGTTTATTCGATCCAACTCTTTGTCCAAGAAAACGATATCCGATTGCGCATAGGCGATTTGTTTTTCCCACTTCAAAACCTCTAGAATATGAATGAATGATTCATATTTATAAGCCACCTTCTTTGCTTTTACAAGCAACTCTTTACATTCTGAGTAATGAGATCTTTTGTACAATACGCGGACGCTATGAAGCATTCCTTTGAGCTTGTAATCAACAGAAGACTTTTCATCATAGCCCTGCAGGCTTTTTAGAATTAATTCGTAGAGGTAAGCTTTTAATTCAGAATACTTACGACTTTGAATGGGTTCATCTTTATAAATAATCGCTTTTAAAGCCTCTTCATCATTCGCTTCTTGTTCATCTATACTATCGAAAAGCAAAGCGTATTTACTGGTCTTTTCATTTTTGTTTTCACGAATAAATAGTTTGAAATAGCGCTTTTCTGAGCCGGAAAGCGATTTTATGAGATTGAAGAGTTTTAATGATGGAGTTTTAGGCATAAGCTTGGGATTCAGTGAGGTCGGGACCTAATAATAAGAAAAAAGCATAGAAGAGACAAGCCTTATTAGATATGTTTTTGAAATCAGAAAACTGACATATGAATCGAAGATGGATTGTTATTGCTTTTTTTGATAGCTAATATTACAGAAGAAATTGATTCGTAAATTAAAACTTAGAACCATGAGAGCTATTAAAAACATTCAATTAGAAGGTAATGTCGCCCGCATACCACTACGTTTAAAGGAGTCCGCTAGCTTCAATGCCCGCCCTTCAGGTAAATTCAGAAAAATTGCCTTGCCTACAATGGAAGGGATGAGTTTTGAAAAAATTCACAATATCATCTATCTCGAAGCAAAAGGAAATTATACCAATATTCACTTTGTTGGTGGTAGAAAGACTTTGGTTTGCAAAACCTTATTGGAAATGGAATCAATGCTGGCAGATAATATTCAATTTGTTAGGATCCACAGATCTTACACCATCAACCTGAACTGTCTTCAGAAATATATTAAAGGCAAATCGGGTTATGTGATTATGGAAAGCGGAGAGAACATCAATATTTCGCTTGGTAAAAAACAAGATTTTTTGAATCGTTTGGATTTATACTTCGCATAGTAAAGTTATACTTCTATAAAAAGAACACAACACCACCAATAAATCCACTTACGGCATTAGTACAATTTTATAAACCATGCTGTAAGTGGATTTCTTTTCCTAAGTTTCTACCCAAGAAATATTTCTAATTAACGGTTTATTTATAAAATTGAAACATCAATAAATTCTTGCTGCTCGGGATAGTCCGTCGTATAATGCAAGCCCCTGCTTTCGTGCCTCATAGAAGCAGACCGTGTTATGAGATAGGCGATGGTAATTAAATTTCTTAATTCACAAATTTGAGGAGAGACATTCGTTGAGTTGTACAAACTTTCCGTTTCATGATGCAGTAAACCTAAACGATCCATGGCCCGTTTTAATCTTACATCTGACCGCACAATTCCTACATAGCTACTCATAATCTCTTTCAGCTCTTTCCAACTTTGAGTAAGCAATACCATTTCTTTGGGTTCTAAAGTTCCTTTGATATTCCAATCTGGAATGTTCTTTTGATAATTTATATTTGATATTTCCTTTCCAACATCTTTGTAGATACGATGAGCGAAAACCATTGCTTCCAACAAAGAATTGGAGGCCAAACGATTGGCTCCATGCAAACCTGTACAAGCACATTCACCACAAGCATACAGGTTTTGAATCGAAGTTCTCCCTTCTGCATCGATCCGAATTCCCCCACACATATAATGGCAAGCAGGAACCACCGGAATCAAATCTTTCATAGGATCAATTCCAAGACTTTTGCACTTGTTGTAAATCGTCGGAAAGTGAGCGATAAAGCCTTCCTCATCCAAATGCCTACAATCCAAACAAACATAATCAGCACCTCTTTTTTTAATTTCGTTGTCAATAGCTCTCGCAACAATATCTCTGGGGGCTAGTGAGCCTCGCTCATCATATAGGTGCATGAATTCTTCTCCATCTTGAGATTTTAAAATGCCTCCAAAACCACGAACCGCTTCAGAAATCAAAAAGTCAGGGTTTTCTCCTGCGGGATTGTAAAGAGCCGTTGGATGAAATTGAACAAATTCCATATTCTCTAACCTTCCTTTAGCACGGTAAACCATCGCGATTCCATCTCCAGTCGCGATCACAGGGTTTGTTGTATTGCGGTAAACTTGCCCAGCCCCACCGGTGGCGACCACCGTTATTTTAGAAATGATCGTATCGATGGATTTAGTTTTTTTATTAAAAACATATGCTCCAAAACATTTGACATCAGGAGTGACTTTTGTAACCATATAACCCAGATGATGTTGGGTTATTAAGTCAAGAGCAAAGTAATGTTCCAAGACTTGAATATTTTGGAAAGTTTTAACTTTATCGACGAGCGTTCTCTGAATTTCCCAACCTGTTAAGTCTTTGTAGTGCAATATCCGATCTTCTGAATGTCCGCCTTCCCGCCCTAAATCATACTCGTTCTTTTGGCCTTTGTCAAACCTTGCTCCCCATTCAATGATTTCCTTAACGCGCTCTGGTCCTTCTTCAATTACAAATTTTACAACTTCTTCATCACATAACCCATCACCTGCATCTAGGGTGTCTTCAACATGTTTGGTAAATGAATCTTTCTGAAAATCCCAAACAGCGGCTACCCCACCTTGTGCATATGCGGTATTGCTTTCTGATTCATTCGTCTTTGTAAGAATGGTGATAGTGAGGTCCGGCCGATCTTCCGCCATTTTAATTGCAAAGGTGAGTCCTGCGATCCCAGAACCAATCACTAAAATATCTGAGTTTATCATACCATCGTTTATTTGTTCAACTGCTTAAATGATGCTTTAGTTTTAATTGCAATAAAGGTAGAAACATTCACAGCAAAATGAAATCTGAAAATGCGCTTTTAAGGCAGGAAGTATTCTGATAGGATAAGAAGTCAAGCTTTAAAATATTGGAAATGCTTAAAAGATGGATTCTATGTTCAGACTTATTGTAAAAATTCGCATCTTGTTGGAACGATGATTATTGCTGTAAATACTCGTTTTTTGATGAAAGACCGCTTGGAAGGAATCGGTAGGTTTACCTATGAGATAGTCAAAAGAATGGTTGTTGATCACCCTGAGGATCAATTTTACTTCTTGTTTGACAGAGCTTTTGATGAATCCTTTATTTTTGCAGAAAATGTATTTCCAATAGTTGTAAACCCTCCTGCAAGACATCCGATATTGTGGTATATGTGGTTTGAAATGGCTGTACCGAAAGTCTTGAAAAAAATCAAAGCAGATGTCTTTTTATCGCCCGACAGCTATTGTTCGCTCGCAACTGATGTGAAAACAGCTATGGTTTTACACGATATTGGTTTTGAACATTTTCCTGAGCAAATTCCATTTATTGCCAGAAAGTATTACCGCTATTTTACTCCGAAATATGCGAAGAAAGCGGATCACATTATTGCGGTCTCGGAGTTCACTAAAAACGATGTAGCATCTTATTATAAAATAAATTCGAAGAAAATATCTGTTGTTTATAATGCAGGAATAGATTTGTTTGTAAAAAGAACAACTGGGGAAATTTCGAAAATTAAAAACGAGCATTCGAAAGGAGTAGATTATTTTTTCTACCTAGGAGCGATACATGAACGGAAAAATGTCCACGGACTAATTAAGGCATTTTCGAAATTCAAAGAAAAAACAGATTCCAAAATTAAGTTGTTATTTGCTGGACGATTTCTTTGGGAAGTTGGTGAAATAAAATCAGCTTTTGATGAATCTCATTATAAAAAAGACATCCAGTTTTTGGATTTTGTTTCGGATGAAAAAGCAGCAGAATTGATGAGCGGCGCGAAAGCATTTGTATTCCCTTCTTTCTACGAAGGCTTTGGAATTCCGATTGTCGAAGCCATGAAATGTGGAATTCCAATCATAACATCTACGGCTTCTGCGCTTCCAGAAATAGCAGGAGATGCTGCGATTTTAATTGATCCAAATTCCGTGGATGAATTGGCTAGTGCAATGAAAAAAGTCGCAGAAGATAAATCACTTATTGAAGAGCTTTCGAAAAAATCTCAAGAGAGAGCCAAAGTCTTCAGTTGGGATAAATCAGCGAAACAAGTATATACGGTCTTGAAAAATCTTTAGCGATTAAACTAAGTTATTTATTTCGCCTCGACCAGAATATACCACAGCCGATTAATCCAACCAAGATCAGTACAACAGCGATTACCTCCGCTTGTGTAGATTGCATTCCAAAGATATCGTACTTCTCATTTACTCTGATTTTTTCAATACAAAATCTTTCAATACCATTGAGCAGAACATAGATAGAAAACAGTAAACCAGGAACCTTGATCTTTTTTCTAATTGACCATAAGAATCCACCTAAAATCATCGCCATCCAAAATTCGTATATAGAAGTAGGAAAAACCAGACTATCTAATTGTTGACAATAACGCCAAGTGCAATCCGCAATTCTTGATCCTTCATCAATGACATTATGTGGATAGTTAAATCCCCATAGCCAATCCGGCAAAATATTCATAAAGCCTGGCTTGTCAAATTTATAAACCAGCTCTCCGGCTTCATTGTATTTTTCAATAGGAATACCCCAGTCACCATCTCCTGAGAAATGACAACCCAAGCGACCAAGACCATAAGTAAACATTAATGCAGGTGCAACCGCATCGAATGCATGGATTGGTGGAACTTTGATTCTTTTTAAATAAAAATAGGAAAAGATAACACCAAAGATTAATCCGCCATAAATAGCCATTCCACTACCAGAAAAGAAGTTAGATAAAAATTGACCAGTGCTTAATTGGCCAGAAAAAACCAAATCCAAATCTTCTATCATTGCGAAGACCTTAGCTCCAATAATACCTGAAATAGCAGCAAAGATAGTAATGTCACCAATCCTATCATGCGGGTAGATATCAACCATCGTCTCTTTCGGTTTGTCAAGAGCCAACCTTTTTTTATCCCAGTATTTTAATCCTCCAAATATCAAAGCTCCCAGAATTCCAGCCCACAATGTACCATCCAATGACAAAATTACACTTGCTGGATCTTCCTTAAAAAACTCAAAATTTTGATATGCATAAACCGCCTTAAAGAATAAAAGAAATCCCATAACGGCGTTACTTACTATCTCTCCAATTTGCGGTTGTTCCCCACTTATCATTTTCGCTTTAAGTGGCTTGAAGATCCCTTCTTTCTCTTTTCGTTTAAATTCTAAATTAAGAAGCCATGCCGCTGTCAGTATTGATAGCACGAGAAAAAGACCAAAAGTTTTCACAATTGAAGTCCAATTATCGGGCTCAGTTCCGATTAAAGCATGTAGGATATAAGAAAGATCTGGATACATATTTGGATTTTTTAAACAGAGCAAAAATACTTAGCTATACACAGAAAACAACTTTTATGGTGTTTTTTTATTAATGAATTGTTTGTGAATGTTCAGAAGAAGCAAAGTTGTTTTAGCTATAGTACCACAGTTATTTAATTCCAAAAACAATTTCTTATTGTTTTGTGAAAAAAAATAACGCTATACAACCTTTCTTATTTTTGCGAACTCATTATATCAAACCTTCGAAATAAGGATATCCCAATCCTTTTCAAGGTTTTAGAAAACTAAAACAAATTTTATTTAAAAGGCTGGTATTTTTTAAACTGCAGTACTGCAGACTATTGCCCTATTGCGAAAACCAAAAAATGAAAACGATAAATAATCTATTCAAAATACTGGGATTTTTAATCCTTACAAACCCTGCCTTTGGGCAAACTTTAGAAAGAACAACCTTAGTAACGAGCCTAAACCCTGGGTCATTCGAACAGGCCGATATTCACCTGAGTGGCGATTTTGTTATTAATAAATGGGATGAGAACCATATTCGCATAGTGATCAATATAGATCATAATGCGAGCAAAAAAGTCATCAAAGCTTTGACAAGGGTAGGCCGTTACAAGGTACAAGCAGAAAAGAATATAAGTGGAATGGTAGTCTTTACAATGCCTGCGATGGCAAAGAAAGTCGTCCTCGATAATATTGAATTCAATGAAATTCTAAGTTATGAAATCTTTTTACCTAGCCATATCAAGATAGTCCAAAATCAGTCACTTGTAACAAATTAAGGATACCCACGAAACAGATATAAAGCTTTGAAAAAACTTTTCGGTTATACATTTTTTTAACCTCCTTTATTTACCCACGATAAAGGAAAAGTTCTGCAAATTGTTATACTTGTCATTGCACTCAAACGGAGTACAATGACAATTTTTTTGTCTAAAATTAAACGTAAATGATTTTTTTAAGTCCAAATTAAGTAACGGCATGAATTTAGAAGATTATTATATATGTATCGGCATTCCATTGCCAATTAAATCTGCCAAGTACGCTATCTTTATAATTAATCTTTGACAAAAAACGTTTTACGTTTTTACTTTTCTTCACCCGAAATATTTTATTTATGGACAGAAGATCAACAATTGCTTCTCTTTTGGGGAGAAAGTCCCCTAAAAAGTCAAATAAGAACCGACATACCCAAGCAGGGGAAAAAGTCAAAAATTCCACTAAAAAAGCTTTAATCGTCAACGGTTTGGAACCATATTCAGGCTCTTGGGGAACCGAGCAAGCCGCTCATCTTCTACGCAGAACCAGTTTTGGACCCAATTACAATCAGATTAAAGATGCAGTAAGTGATGGCCTTGAACTCACTTTAGCTCAAATATTGACAAATGACCCAACAGCGGAATTACCAGTTTATTCTGATTATGAAGAGGATCCTTTAGTAGCCAATGGTGAAACATGGGTAGAGGCCATTTATCCCAATCCGATTTTAGAGCCAGAACTTCGTAATCAAGTTCGAAACAACAGGTCTTCGTCCTTGGTCTCATGGCAAATGGGATTAATGCTTGAGCAAACCATTTCTATTCGTGAAAAGATGACCTTGTTTTGGCACAATCATTATCCGATCTCCAATATCAATGATCCTATATACGTCTACAAGTATTCAAAACTACTGCGAGATAATTGCTTAGGTAACTTCAGAGATCTCACCAAAGAAATAACAATTAACGGCGCCATGTTGAGATATTTGAATGGAAGAGAAAACACAAAAGATGCACCCAATGAAAATTATGCTAGAGAGTTATTAGAATTGTTTTCAATTGGAAAAGGACCCATTGCGGGCCCAGGAGATTACACCAATTATACGGAAGATGATGTTCGAGAAATAGCAAGAGTATTGACGGGTTGGAAGGATAGAGGATATCTTAATTTTGATGAAAATGCTGAAGTCTTTACAGAATACACGAATTGGAATCATGATCTTGAACCCAAACAACTTTCTCATAGATTTGATAATATCGTAATAGAGAATGCTGCAGAAGAGGAATATTCAATTCTAATAGATATCATTTTTGCTAAAGAGGAATGTGCTCGCTTTATCAGCAGGAAGCTATACCGTTGGTTTGTTCACTATGATATTACAGAGGCCGTAGAAAATGATATTATCCAACCAATGGCACAACTTATCATTGACAACGATTATGAAATGAAGCCAGCCTTGGAAGCTTTACTAAGCTCTGCTCATTTTTTTGATTCTGATAGCATTGGCTGCATGATCAAAAACCCGATAGATTATATGATGACTGTATTTAAACCAATGCAGATTCCTATTCCGGAGGTTTTAAAGAAAAGGTATGAAGCTTTCAGGTTGTTTTATTTTGGAACGGCTTTGCTACAAATGCAATACTTCAATCCTCCTAATGTTGCGGGCTGGCATGCGTACTATCAAGGACCAAGTTATTATCAACTTTGGGTGAATTCAGTGTCACTCCCTTTGCGCCGAAATCTCAGCTTTACTGGAATTTTCCTTGGGTTTAAATTAGGTAATGCGATGGATGATGACTTCGAAGAATTATTTGTTGATGCATTAGGCATTATTGATAGTCTCGATAACCCCGCTGAAATCAACCCGATGTTAGATGAACTAGCAACTTTATTATTACCAAGACCTTTGACAGACAATCAGAAACAAGTATTGAAGCAAGCTTTAATTCCTGGTCTACCCGATTTTGAATGGAATGTAGAATATTCAGAATATGCATCTGATCCTGGTAATGTACCCGTCGCAACAGCAGTAAGAGATAAAGTCAGGATTTTGTTGAACCTGATTACTAACATGCCAGAATTTCAATTAAGCTAATTAAGAAACCATTTGATGATTCTTTGTAGAGTCAGTCATTATAAATTTTATACGCATGAAACGTAGAAATTTTTTACAAACCGCATCAACGGCTTCACTTCCAGTCCTATTGAATGGCTTTAATTTAGGAACAGTTGCTAAATCTTCTTTATTTAATTATATAAATAATGATTCAGATAGGGTCTTGGTTTTGATCCAAATGGATGGAGGCAATGATGGTCTGAATACTGTAATTCCTATTGATCAATATGACAATCTTGCCAATGCAAGACCTAATTTAATTATTCCTCAAAATCAAATTTTAAATCTAACTCCAGAAGTAGGACTCCACCCCGAAATGACGGGAATAAAATCCTTGTACGAAGATGCCCGAATAGCAATTGTTCAAGATGTAGGTTATCCCAATCAAAATAGATCTCACTTCCGATCACTTGATATTTGGAACACAGCTTCTGATGCAGATGAGTTTTTGAAAACGGGATGGTTAGGAAGATACTTAGACACGGAATATCCAGATTATCCAGATAATTACCCGAATGAAACTTGTCCGGATCCATTTGCTTTGACTGTAGGTCATATTGTATCAGAAACCTGTCAGGGAATTGCTTCTAATTTTAGTGGTGCTGTAATGGACCCATTCTCGCCTGCGAATTTGATCGAAGCTGGGGAAAATGAGGTTGGTTTTGGAACATGTTATGCGAATGAAATCAATTTTTTAAAAGAAGAAATCGCAAAAACAAATGCTTATTCTGAGCGGATTGTAGCCGCTGCTGAAAATGGAACAAATCTCGCCGAATATCCTCAATCAGAGTCATTAGCACAACAACTAAAAACGGTTGCACTTTTGATAGCTGGTGGGCTCCAAACAAAAGTATATATTGTCAATATAGGTGGTTTTGATACCCATGCAAATCAAGTAGAAGAAGACGATACGACATCAGGGAATCATGCAAATTTATTAAGAAGATTGTCGAATGCAATTAAAGCATTTCAAGACGATTTAGGAATGCTGGGCATCGAAGAACGTGTACTAGGTATGACGTTTTCAGAATTTGGAAGACAAATACGATCAAACTTCGGTTTGGGAACTGATCACGGAAATGCAGCACCTCTCATGGTGTTTGGAGCTTGTGTAAATCCATCTATTTTAGGTGATAACCCAGAAATTCCGGAGGAGGTAGAAATTCAAGAAGGTGTACCCATGCAATATGATTTTAGATCTGTTTATGGTTCAGTGTTGATGGATTGGTTTGAAGTACCTGAGGCGCAAGTTAGAGAATTGTTGTACGAAGATTTTCAGCACATTCCTATTATTCAAGGCTGTGATCTAGTTGATACAAAAGATATTTCTGAAGCGCAGTCTGGGCTTGATACCTATCATTATCCGAATCCTTTTAGAGATTGGTTAACAATAGGTTTTACAGTAAAAACAAGTCGAGTTCGAGTAAGCATTTATGATACAATAGGCCATGAAGTAAAGGTTATTGCAGACCAGCAATTCTTGGAAGGAACGCATGAATTGAAAATAGAAACGCGCGACTTAACATCAGGCAATTATTATTACAGAATCGAATCCGGAAACCAGGTTAAAACAAAACCTTTAGTAAAAGTGAAATAGAAGGGTGTTTTAAAATTAATTTTTTTCAAAGGTTATCAGATCATAAATTCCCATAGAAAAGGCCTCACCAATTATTTGGCGAGGCCTTTTCTATTTTATAACTTTTGACTGTAAGTGAATTTAACAAAGATCAAATATCTCCTCAGGGATATCAATGACCGTTGATTCAACATTCCCAGCATCATTTATATTCATCAACTGCACAACTCCGACTGTATTTAATGTAGCCTCATCAGCAGGAACTTCTACTTTTAAATAATTATCAGTGAAGCCAGTAAGCAAATTTTTATCCTTATGTGCTTCAAAAAGAACTTCTCTTCTTTGACCTAAGAAAAGATTATAAAAAGCTCGTTTCTTCTTCTCCGATAAAATTCTAAGCATTTCATTTCTGCGGCGTCGCTCGTTCATCGGAACTTGATTTTCCATCTCAGCCGCTAAAGTATCTTTTCTCTCAGAATAAGTAAATACATGCAAATAAGAAACGTCTAGTTCGTTTATGAAATTATAAGTTTCCATAAAATCCTCCTCAGTCTCACCCGGAAAACCAACAATCACATCGACTCCAATACAACAATGAGGCATCAAGTTTTTAATAGTTTTAACTCTATCGGCATAAAGTTCACTGTTGTATCTACGACGCATTAATTTCAGAATCTTATCACTTCCTGATTGCAAAGGCATATGGAAGTGAGGCACAAAGCGATTAGACTGAGAAACGAATTTTATAACTTCGTCCGAATTCAAATTTGGTTCAATAGAAGATATTCGAAACCGTTCGATTCCTTCAACCTTATCCAATGATTGTATCAAATCAATGAACTTGGATTTTCGAACATATTCTTGAGAATTTTCTTCCTCATTCTGTAAACCAAAGTCGCCAATATTAACTCCTGTCAATACAATTTCCTTCACACCCATTTCTGCGATCTTATTCGCATTTTCAACAATACTATCAATTTTATCACTTCTACTTTTCCCGCGAGCCAAAGGAATCGTACAAAAGGTACATTTGTAATCACATCCATTTTGCACTTTTAAAAAAGAACGCGTTCTATCTCCAAAAGAAAATGCATTCACAAAGTCTTTTGCTTCTGTTACCTCACCTGCGACAACCATCCCTTTCGAAGGAGCTTTTGACAAATCATCTATGAAATCTAGTATTCTAAATTTTTCTGCAGCTCCTAAAACCAAATCTACCCCATCTATCTCCGCAATCTCTTGAGGTTTGAGCTGTGCATAGCATCCAACGACCACTATGAAGGCATTTGGAGAATGTTTTAAGGCTTTTCGGACGGTCTTTCTACACTTTTTATCTGCAAAATCGGTAACAGAACAAGTATTTATGACATAAATATTCGCCCCATCTTCAAACTTTACTACAGAGTAGCCTTTTTGCTCAAAAGTTCGGCTAATCGCAGAGGTTTCCGAGTAGTTAAGCTTGCAGCCTAAGGTGTAAAATGCAACTGATTTTGGCGTAGCCATAAGTTAAATATTGAATTTGATAGACAAAATTACAAAATGACTCTATCAAAAGCTATGGCTTTCTATGTTTTAAATGTTTAATTTTGCGTTATAGTAATAATGGAAAAGAGAATTGATAGCATTTTCAGAAAAAAAATATCAATAGAGGGATCTTGAATAACCAAAATTTTAAAAATGTATTCAAAAGGATTGTTTCTTTTTAGCTTCCTCCTTTTATCATTCGGATTAATTGCCCAAGGCGATTCCCCTCAATTCGAAATTAACTCTCAGACAACTTTCAAAGACAAGGAAGGAAACTTGCTTTCCTTTGAGACCTTTTTGGAATGGACCTCCGGCTCTTCTTATGAGATGACTCCTGTATTCGAAGAGGATGGTTCATTGAAGGAAATAGTTGTGATAACATCAGATATCGCTGAGCCTATAAGAAGTTCCAACGATTTTGGAACGACGGAAGAGCTGATCGGGAGGCGCCCACCTGAATTTGAGGTGACCGATTTAAATGGAAATTTTTTAACCCTAAGCAATTTCAAGGATAAAGTTATTGTTTTGAAATTCTGGTTCAGAGCTTGTATGCCTTGCATAAAGGAAATGCCTGAATTAAATAGACTTGTCGCAGACTACGGAGAAGAAGTGGCTTTTATTGGAGCCTCTTTAGATTCAAAAGAAGACTGCGAACGTTTTCTACAGGCGAAAAGATTTGATTACGATATTGTTCCAGATGCTTTGCAATTCGCAAGATCTTACAACGTTCCGGGTTATCCGACCCACGTCATTATTAATCGGCAAGGAAAGGTAGAAGCGGTTTATAAAGGAGTGAACAATAACATTTATGGAAAATTAAAATCTGCTATAGATAGAGCTTTGTCACGAACAGCATCAGATACTCCTCCTGCACCTGAGGCCGTTTCTTCATTGGATGAAACCGATGAATCTGATGTAGAAGTATTTGTAACGCCACAATCTATTATCAAAAATAAAGAAGGAAAATTGGTACCCTTCTCAGAGTTTGTTGCCTTAATGAATACCGCACGTTTTGAATTACTACCTCAAAAAGAAGAAGATGGAAGTTCTTTTCTTTTAATGAAAGAAGTTGTAATTGAATAATACTAAAACTGGTGTTCTAGAGGGAATAATCGCCTCAATTTTGTATATTTAGCAATCCAGTTACAGTGCTAAATTGAGGAATGAGAATGCTAGACAAACGGATTATAGGTAGACACGACAATGGAGTAAAAGGACCACTTTTGATTTGTTTTGGAGGAATGCATGGCAATGAGCCAGCAGGTATTCTCGCATTGGAGAAAATGTTCCAAATGCTTGAAGAAGAACCCTCTAATAATCCTCAGTTTTCATTCCACGGCCGCTTATTGGGTTTAAGAGGCAACTTAAGAGCAATCGCTCAAAATAAAAGATTCATAGTAAAAGATTTAAACCGGCAATGGACTGATGAGAATGTCAGCCGAATTCGTAGTGCAAACCTCGACGAATTGGATTCTGAAGATCTTGAAATCTTAGAGTTGCTTGATCTAATTGAAAAAGAAGTAGCGGAGTACCAACCAGATAAAATCGTTTTTTTGGACCTGCATACAACCACAGCGTTTGGCGGTATCTTTTCAATTCCAACAACGGATCCTGAAAGTTTAAGAATAGCAGTTGAGTTACATGCGCCTGTTATTAAAGGGTTGTTGAAAGGTGTAAAAGGAACTTCTTTGCATTATTTTAATAATGATCGATTTACGGCAGATACTGTGGCCGTTTGCTTTGAGTCAGGACAGCACAACGAGCAATTGTCAGTAAATAGAGCGATAGCAGCATTGACCAATTGTATGCGTACTTTGGGAATTGTAAATGCAGAAGATGTAGAAAATCGACATGACAGTTTACTTATCCAACACTCAACAGGCCTTCCGCAAATTGCTAACCTAATCACGACACATCCAATCAAGCCAGGAGATAACTTTAAGATGGCTCCTAACTATAAAAATTTTACTAGAGTCAAAAAAGGAGATGTTTTAGCATACGACAAATCCGGCGAGATCATTGCTCCCGAAGATGCTTTATTGCTAATGCCTCTTTATCAGAAACAGGGAGATGATGGGTTTTTTCTTATAAAAACAATAGTTGCGTTTTGAGTTTGAGTTAACTCAAAACGTCTATAATAGTTTTTGCAGCAACAAAAATATATTCTCTTGCTTCTGTAGCCATACTGTCTTCTTCTTCAGGAGTGAGACTGTCTTCTAGAAAGGCAAGCAAATCTTCTTGCGAACTCTTTTCGAAAAAGGGATCTAGCTTTTTTCTAAAATCTTTTGTTTTTATACTTTGAATCTTTTCCCAGTTGGCCTCTTCGGCTTCGCCAATCTCTTCCTCGGATACCTCTTGAGGACTTGAATTGTTTTCAGAAATAGATTTAAATATAACGATCACAATAAAGAAAAATATATTTTTTTCTTCTTCGGATAAGAACTTCAAATCCTCGCCAATTATATAAGCCCCTATGTGAGGCTGTGTACTCATTAGTGATTGGAGGATATCATTGAAAGTAGATTCATTCTCACTTAATGATTCAATAGCAGCTTCGATGCTTTGCTCAGAAATAAAATTAGATGTAGACATAAGAGGACTTTGCTTTTCACAAAGTTAACGGAGTATTTCTAAAATCTTAAGTTCAACGCGTTGATTTTCTTTTCGACCTTTTATAGTATCGTTGCTGGCAATAGGATTTGTCTTACCGTACCCTTTATAAAGTACTTTGTTTTCTGAAATCCCTTGCTCGTAAAAATACTCTGCAACTACTTTTGACCGATCCGTTGAAAGGTCGTTGGCGAAGGTATGACTGCACCAACCGTTGGTGTGGCCTCCTACTTCAACAACAAGATTAGGATTGTTGCGAAGGAATTTAGTAATGCGCGCTAACTCAGTAATGGACTCCCCTTTTAAAGAGGATTTGTTAGAATCAAAAAAGAGGTTATTCATCGGAATGGTCTGTCCAACTTTTATTGGGACCATCAATATATCTTTTTCTAGTTCTTTGTATTCAGGGGTCAGTTCAATTGGCTCTTCTTTTTGCCTTACTCTTGGACGGGAAGGTTGAGTGGTCTGAGTTTGTTGATCATCAATCTTTTCTTCCAATTCTTTTCTAATTTCCTTTTCTTGTATGCTTTTTAGTGTGAAAGCCATTTCTGATTCTATATCCAAAAGAACATCTTCCATGTATAAGTTGCGCATGCTTTCCTCTATCCTTGGTTTGATCGTCCGTCGGATATTTTTTTCTAATGCAGCAACATCCCGGTCTTTATATTCTTGTTTCATTTTGCGCAATTCAAGACTTGGGCTATAAGTAGAGGCATTTTCGTAATTCTCCAATAATTGTCGTTTCACTCTGTTTTTTAAGAGATTGGTGATAGCAGGTGCGTTTTTGTAAGAAGAAGAACGTTCCATATCTCTGATGACGCCGTCATAGTTTTCATCGAGCAATTCTAATTTGGTCATTGTTTCAAGCTCACCTTCCATTTCCTCATGGACTAAGCTGCTAAATAATTCAAAATCAAAATCATCATCCACACCTTCAAATTCGGGAACTTCATTGCTGTTGGTATTTTGTTGCTGCACTGGTTTTTCCTCCTCCTCTGTTTTTACCCCAAAAGCTTTGTTGTATCGCCGTCTCATCTCTGCTAATTCATCATCGTCTTTTTGCTTTTTCTCTGGACTAGTTTGACGCTGTTGAGGAATATCTTTATTATCGGTTTTTTGATTGTGTTTATTGAACCGCTCTTTCATTGCTTGCAGCTCTCTGTCTTCACTAGAAGTACTGCTACTTGTCACAGGTCTATTGCTTTTTTCTTTTGTATCAGCTTTATCTCTTTGAGCAGAGTTGAATTTATGTTTGAGTGCCTCTAATTCTGGATCAGAGGTTCTAATTCCAGTTCTTTTTTGCTGGGTTTTGTTTTTTTGACTGGCTCTTTGTCGTTTGACATCTAGGTATTCTAAATCTTTATTTACATCCTCCAATCGAAGTCTTAATTCTTCGATTTCAGGGTTAATACTATTTTGTGAATCAGCCAATAGGTCGGTATCTTCGTAGTCCAATTCTTCAGGATCTTTTCCTGCCAAAGCCATACTTTCACTTACAGAAATATAACCTTCTGTCTCGGCATAGATTCCCACATTTTCACCATAAGGCAAAACAATTTGAAAGCTGCCATCCGACTGGGCTACCTTCCCGTTTTTCGAAGAATTTAGGTTTTGGTATTTTAAATTTGCTGAAATCGGACGCTTTGTTTCTGCATTTATAATTCTACCACTAAACAACATCACCGGGTCTGGTCGCACTTCTTCTGGAAGTCTAATTCTATAAAGCGCAGACATACTATTGGCTTCGTCCACGGCAAAGTAAGCATAGTCACCAGAAGCAGGAATAGTATAATTGTATTCGTTGCCTTCCGTATTTATTTTTGGTCCAAGGTTTTTCGGAGGCGACCAATTTCTCCATGTGTCATCAAGTCTTTTAGACATGAACATATCCAAGCCACCATAACCTTCGTGACCATTGCTTGAAAAATAAATTGTTTTTCCATCAGCAGCAAGAAATACACTGCTTTCAACACCGACAGTATTTATTTTTCCACCAAGATTTTGAGGTTTAGAATAACTATTATTGCTGGTTTTGAAAGATACGTAAAGGTCTCTGTCTCCAAATCCAGATTTCCTTTCTACTGACATCAAAATGATTTCTCCATCCGGGCTTACATGATAACTTACAAACTTGTTTTCATTATAATGATCTTCAATTTTCAAAGTTTTAGGTCTAGACCAAAGACGTCCTTCTTTCTTTGTAACCGATAAACCATCTTTATTTCTACTTCTATAATCATTTGCTAAATAAAGGATATTCCCTGCGGGGTTCATTGCTACTACAAAATTATGATCAGTATTATTGAGTGGTGCGCCGATATTCGAAGCCCTGCTCCAGGACCGGTCCAACTCTCTATAAGACACCCATATGTCATCATTGTTTTCTTCACCCATGTTTTGTGGATGGTATTTTCGCGCAAAATACAAGGTGTGGCCATCTGGAGAAATAATAGGCAAGCGTTCCGCAAAATTGGAATTGACATTGTTGCTCAGTCTTTCTGGCTTAGCGACGAGGCCGTTGTATTCAACTTTATTAATCTTCAACTTGATCGGAGCTCGACTAGATGAAATGGCGATCGCATCTATTTGATTGCTCCCAGGAACAGCCTTGGTTTTTAATTCTATTTTGACACTTTTAACTTTGTAGTTTGTTTTTGGAAAAGTGTATTTGAAAAGGCGATATGGGTTCACAGCTTTTCTTGGAAGCTTGTTCTCGTATATTTTATGCTTGTTGCCTTTAGTATCATAAAGAGTAATTCTGTAAATAGACCCAGGGTTTTTACTTTCTGCGACAGCAACTTGTTGGATTTGGGCTGCGTTTCTGAAACTAACTTTTATAAACTCTGGAACAGCATTATTTTCTTTCTTAGGAACCCAAGCCATATGACTGAGGTTTTTACCCGTCATTGCATTCGGAACACCCAAAACTTGCTTGGCGGAATAATCTGAGGTACCATATTGGCTTGAAAAATCATCAACATCTGAGGCCCATTGCACTTCCTGTCCATTTGAAGTCCAAATAGAAAAAATTAAGAAACACAACAAAGTGAGTAATTTCAGCCTCATGTTTAATTATAAAGAGGGTTCTTATTTATATTAACTCAGGGTATATTTATAACAAATCAGTTTAGTCTTAAGTTTTTATTGCTCTCCTTAGTTTGCTAAAATTTTAAGCAAACTTTCCCTTTTTCTCAAGGAAACTTCTATTAATTTACCATCCGTCATCTCCACCATTCCTTGCTTTCCTTTTATAAACCTGCGCACAAAATTCAAATTTATAAGATGTGATTTATGTGCTCTGAAAAAATCGTCCATAGGGAGGACTTCCTCGTAGTGTTTTAACGTTTTGGTGATTAGAAAGGAAGAATTATCAGCTAAAAAAACATAAGTATAGTTTCCGTGAGCTTCGCATCTGATTATCTCTTTAAACTTTACAAAAGTAAAGCCATCGGTTGTCGCGAGCGCAATTTTATTCATTTGCTCACCAGAGAAAGGTTCTTTAAGTATTTTTGAGTCTTCTGATCCTTGTCCCTTATTTATTTTCTTTCTTACTTTTTCAACTGCATTGACCAATTCATCAATCTCAATGGGCTTGAGCAAATATCCAGTTGCATGGATTTGAAATGCCTTTAAAGCGTATTCGTCATATGCTGTTGTGAAAATCACTTCAAAAGGAATGTCTTCACCGTAGTGTTCCACCAACACAAAACCACTTTTTACAGGCATTCTGATATCCAGAAAAACCAAATCAGGCTTGATGGAATCAATGAGCTCTATAGCTTCATTTACTGAAGCAGCCATACCGACAATATCAAGATCATTGCAGTATTCCTTGCAAAGTTGCTCCAGTAGAAGCCTACTTTTAGACTCATCATCTACAATTATGACTCTCATTGTAAAATTTTAACCAAGGAGATATTTACGATAATTACTTATCGTCCACAAGATACGGAATTTGATTAAAGGAGATATTTAAGAGAAAGTTAAGGTAAGGATTGATTGGAGATTAAAATTTGCCTCTCAGAGAAAAGACAAAATTGCGACCCGAGGCACTGACGCCTGAAGCAAATGGACGATAATGTAAATCAAGGATGTTTTCTACAGCAAAATTAAACGTTAGTTGCTTATTCAGTTTATAACTTGAATAAAAATTCAAGGTGGTCCAGGATAAGGAACCCTCACATTCTATTGATTTTACAGCACCCTCTAAGTGATTAACACAAGTTCCTGATTCTTCAAGATTGTCAGAAGTGTCGAATCTGTCGATACTTTCGATATCACCTCTCTCATTGATATTTATATTATTAACCGAATAATCTTGTAAAAGCTTAGGGCCATTGTATCTGACTACTGCTTCAAGAGTAAGCTTTTTAGTTGAATAGCTAATGCTAGCTTGTCCATATACTGGTGGAATGTGTGCTAAAGGAGTTATGGTGTCGAGGGCCAACTCTCCGTTATCTGAGAAAGTTTTGAACGATGTGGTTCCTTTTGTAAAATTCATTCCAGCACTGAATTTCCATTTTTTATCAATATTCAAAAGCATATTTGCGGATACGCCATAGATGGTGGCTTTATCTACATTGAAGTTTTGCTGAATTCCAAATAACTCATCATCTACCAAAATAGTACTATCTGAGCTGCCCGGGACTGTTCCTGGTAAACGTATAATTGCATCATCAAGCAGAGAATAGAAACCTGTTCCACTTAATTTGAACGTAGTCCCTTTAGAGCGTCTTGTTTTGCCAAATTCTTTGGCTAAAGTAATCTCAGCGTTCGTGGCTTTTTCTGGTCTTAAATCAGGATTAGGCATGAGCGCTATGTTGCCTTTCATACGCACTTTTGCGAGGTCATCAATGTTCGGAGCTCTAAAAGCTGTTCCCGCTAATACCCTAAATTGCCAATTGTCTTTCGAATGCCAAGTAATTCCAGCAGCATAACTCAAGTCCGTATTTTCTACTGACAAGCCTTCAGTCATGCTAGTTGGCCATTCGATGAGGTTTTGATTATCGTTGGAGTATTTTGCAAACAATTTGACGTAAGAATACCTTGCTCCTAAATTGAAATTAATTGTAGAATCTCTGCTCTTCCATCGATAGTTTGCATAAGCTGCACCAGTAGTCATGGTAGAAAAATCATTAGGATAACGTGTAAAAACCCCACCACTAATTGCACCATTACTGACTCTTTCTTTTCCTGCTACAGAGAAAACCTGATTAAAATTTCCTTCAAGACCATATGCAAATACATTATGACCAGACTTGTCTAAATTTTTATCCATATCTGCTGTAAAAGAATAAACGTAAACATCTTCTAGGTTGAATTCTCTTCTGGCTTTCGTAAACCTTCGACTGACTCTATCTTCATCAATTTTTTGAAATGCTCCTATGAAAGTTGCTTTATCATAAATCCCTGCGGGTTTAAATGTTCTTGTTTTAAAAGAAGCCAACATTCTTTGTTGAGGTCCATAGAACCATTCTGACCATTTGGGTTCGTCTGCAGCAGCGAGCGTATCCGTCAGTGCATCATATCTTGGGACATTATTAGTGGTAGAATATTGAAGGTTAACCACAAAGTATAGGCTGTCAGAAGGTTGAAAACGCAGTTTTTGCATGAAGTCGATTTGGCTATAACCTGTAGCCGTTTGAATATTCGGATCTCTTTGTCGAACTTCATCAATGTCCTCATTTCTAAAAGGAAAAAATTCTCTCTTTCCAATATTTGGATAAGCTTCTGGACGATTGTCTCCTGCTCTTAAATCTCCAAAACTAGAATAAGTTAAACTGGTAATTGAGCCCCATTTCCTTGCTCCATAATCAACATCTACATGCGTTGTGGTTTGGGTGCTAAAGGAACTGTTTTTTGCAATTGGAGTACCGAATCTAAAAAAAGCATTGGTCTCCATTTTACCGTAATCCAATCCGTCGTCAAAGACAATTCGAGGTTCTCTTGTTCGAAAGTGAATTACACCTCCCAAAGCATCCGATCCGTACATCAGCGATCCCGGACCATATATAACTTCCATCTGACTCAATAATTCATTATCAACAGTAATTGCATTTTGCAAATGCCCGTTTCTATATATTGCATTATTCATTCTTACACCATCAACAACTAAGAGCACGCGGTTAGCTTCAAAACCTCTAAGGATTGGACTTCCTCCACCGTATTGAGATTTTTGAACATAAGCCCCTCCTGTATTCATCAAGGCATCTGCTGATGTTTGACTATTGATTAATTCTATATCTTTTTTAGTAATTCTATTTATCTGGTAAGGGATTTCCTCTTCAGGAGCATCAGTTCTTCCAACAATTATTAATGTATCGAGACCAGTACTTCCAGGAAAGAGTTTAATAACGCCTCCTTTTTTACGCAATTCGAAAAAGGGGATTTTAAGCGTTTGATAGCCGATATAAGAGAAGTTGATGATGTCTCTATGACCTAAATCCTTGATGGATATTTTACCGTCATAATCAGTTGCTCCGGTAAAGGTCGACATATCGTCTGTATAGACACTTACGCCTATTAAAGGTTCTGATGTTGTACCGTCGATAACTTTTATGGAAAGATCAATGTTTGAAATAAAAGAAGGGTTACTGAACGCTAAGAATGGGCAAGCCAGGACCAAGAAAAGCATAATGCAAATTGATCGTGTCGCTATAGTGCAGTTATAATATTTGAATAACGGTTTTCTTTCTTCCACTTTATTGTCCTTTGGGGAGTTTAATCGTAAAAGTAGTACCCTCCACTTCTGATGACTTTTTTACAAAAATCCTGCCAGAGTGGTAGTCTTCTATGATTCTTTTGGCTAGTGAAAGACCTAATCCCCATCCTCTTTTTTTAGTAGAATATCCTGGTTGAAAAACAGTTTTAAATTTGGAAGCAGGGATACCAGATCCTGTGTCCGATATTTCAATATTTACATAGTTGGCTTCATCCGTTACAACGGCTTTAATTTTACCGGTACTACCCATGGCATCTAGTGCATTACGGAGTAAGTTTTCGACTACCCATGCGAAAAGAGGGGGATTTATATTAACCATCCTTTCCACCGAATTTGGATCAGGGAATTCGAAAGCCACTTTTCTAGGCGCTCTACGTTGCATGTAGACTCTGCATTCTTCTAATTCATGCATAATATTGACCGCTTCTAAATCTGGTGATGAACCTATTTTTGAAAATCGATCTGCAATAAGGTCTAATCGGTCAACATCATTTCCCAATTCTTTAACGACCTCATGAATATTAGGATCATCAGTCATTATCTTCAAGTGTTCTATCCAAGCGACTATTGCTGAAATAGGTGTTCCTAACTGATGCGCAGTTTCTTTTGCCATCCCTACCCAAACCCGATTTTGTTCTGATCGGCGTGCGGAACTAAATAAGAAATACCCAATGGTCATAAATGTGCCAAAAAGTAAAACCTGCAATAAAGGAAAATAAGTAAGCAGGGTAAGTAGTTGCGATTTTTTATAATAAATCGTGTAATTGTCAGGAATGATAATAGGTTCGGGACCACTAATTTTGATCTTATCTAGTTCCTTTTCAAGGAATTCCAGGTCCTCATCTTTGTCACCAAAATTTTTTGCGTAATCAATTTTACCAGCGGTATTGACTACAATCGCTGGAATATCAGTATTGGATTTTATTATTTCTAATTGAAAGGTAAGGTCAGCATTATCACCGGCATCACCTGTATTTAAGGATTCCCAAGCTTGCGCAAGGAGTCTTGCTTTATCTCTTTCTCCATCGGCCAAGCGTTGAGCGAGATAGTTGGTGTAAAACATAGAGATGGTAAGAATAATAACACCTGCAATGGCGAGATAAATTTTCCATCTTGATTTCTGTTCGTAAATATCCATTCCTAAAGAAGGTTTTTCAAATGATCTTTGAATAGTTCAATACATCAATACAAATCCTCCAATCTATTAACGTCAATATTGCTTGCTTTGTGTTTCAGCAGAGAAGTAAATAAAGTTTTGAGTTAAATTTTGACATTTATAGTCAAGAAAAAGGCGAAAAGTATTTCGTGGATAGGTTCAATAGAATTAATATTTTATTGCATTCCTAGCTGCAATTTAAGAATAGGATCTATATTATTTATTTTTTATATCAAAACATAACGTTTTTTATAAGAGTTTGGGAAAAGCTATGATTTTAGATTTTGGCTAAATGGCTGCAAAAGAAGTATCTTTGTGCAATGGAAAAGATTGATATCCGAAAATTCGGGAAGAAGGAATTAGAAGATATTTTTGTTGAACTAGGAGAACAAAAATTTCGTGCTAGACAAGTCTATGAGTGGCTGTGGCAAAAAGGAGCGCAATCTTTTGATAGCATGAGTAACTTAAGTAAGAGTCTCAGAGAAAGTTTGAAAGAAAAGTTTGTCATTAATGGAATAGAAACGGACAAAGTCCAGGTCAGCAATGACGGCACAATAAAAAGCCGATTTAAACTTTTTGATGGTCATTTAATAGAATCCGTTTTAATTCCAGTACCCTCGGATAAAAGGTTTACTGTTTGTGTTTCATCGCAGGTTGGTTGTAGTTTAACCTGTACTTTTTGTGCCACAGGAAGAATGAAGCGAGTTAGAAATTTGGATGCTGGAGAGATTTATGATCAAGTGGTTGAAGTGAATAAACAATCTTTGGAAAAATTCGATCGACCGCTGACCAATATTGTATATATGGGAATGGGAGAGCCTTTGTTGGCGTATAGAAGTCTGATTGAAAGTATAGAACATATTTGTTCGGAAGAGGGACTTCATATGTCACCACGTAGGATAACCGTTAGTACAGCAGGGATTGCTAAAATGATAAAAAAATTAGCGGATGATGAGGTGAGATTTAATTTGGCGCTGTCTTTACATGCTGCAGATGATCAAAAGCGGAATCAGATTATGCCAATCAATGAACAGAATAATCTTGCAAACTTAATGGAGTCCTTAATTTATTTTTACGAAAAAACTAAAAATAAAATTAGCTATGAGTACATCGCTTTTCAGGATTTTAATGACTCCATTGAAGATGCTAAAAATCTTGTAAAGCTTTGCCACAACTTTCCAGTAAAAGTGAATATCATCGAATATAACCCAATCGATGGAGCCCCGTTTTTAAAATCTTCTGAAAAGAACATCGACGAGTTTGCGAATTACCTGCGCCGACATAAAATAATGGTAACCGTAAGAAGGAGTAGAGGTAGAGATATTGATGCTGCTTGCGGGCAATTGGCGAATAAGGAATAATATAATCTTTAAGTTTAAAAGCTCCTCTCCGTTAGGAAAGGAGCTGGTTCTTTAGGAATGATTCATTACATTGTTTCAATGTGATAGGTTAATTTTTCCTTGAAACAAATATTGAATCTAATTGCAAACGACTTGATTCGCAGGACTTCATCCTAAGAATTGACAAGGATGAACTCCAAAAAGGATTAGACATATTTTTACAGATGTCCGAAATTTGGCAGCCTTTCTGAGATTGGTGCCAAAAAAATTCATAGGATTAGTGAAAACCAAGCTCCATCAAATATCACTATCAATGATGGACAGATAATTATCTTACCTAATTGTGTTTTTTCATAGCAAATGTAAGGGAGTCTTTGCTGCTGGGCAGCAATAATACTAATCGGTATTGTCCAAGCTAGCAAGCAAGTGGACGATTAAAAGTGTGTCGGTTAAAGGGAACTTCTTAGAAAGGGTTTTAGGAAGAAGCTTGAGCAATTGCCTAAATTGTTTCAAACCTTAAAACAAATATAGATTGAAATTTCTGAAATAGAATGGTGAAGGGGACGTCGTTTTTAAAACGGTGCTTTTTGAGAAGGGTACGGTGGAAAAGATTGAGTAAAAGGAAAAACGACCAAATAAAAAAGCTCCCTTTTTTGAAAAAGGAAGCTTTAGTTGACCCACAAGGACTCGAACCTTGAATAACGGTACCAAAAACCGTAGTGTTACCATTACACCATGGGTCAATCCGTGCTTTTAAGAAGCGATTGCAAATTTATAACAAATAAAGGAATATGTAAAGTTCCTTTTCAGGTTTTTTTAAAGAAAGTTTTATGCTCGAAGGTCTTTTGATGCAATTAATGACACTATTTTGTTGAATAACTGCTCATCATTCAGAATATCATACAGGATTTCGTGGTATTCTGCAAAGCTCGGTAAGTTATTGTGCCCGCCATCTTCGATATTAAAAAGTTGACTTTTATGGCCCGCGACCTCTTTTAACTTCAAACTATCTTTAAATGGGATGAGCCGATCCTTGTTTCCATGAATAAAAAATATTGGACAGGTTACTTTTTTGATAAACAAATCTGTTCGAATTTGATATTTTAAAAGCCATTTGATAGGAAGAATGAATCCGTATCTTTTTATTTGATTAAGAAAACTGAAATAAGGAGAGTCTAAAATCAGCATTTTAGGACTGTTCCATGAAGCAATTCGAGTAGCTATACCACTTCCCAGTGAGCGACCATAAATAATAATTCTATCCTCTGTATATTTTTCGGAAAGCCATTTATAGACATGTTGTGTATCGTTATACAAAATGGATTCCGTTCTTTTGCCACGACTCTTTCCAAATCCACGATAATCAATCATGAAAAAATCATAGCCCTTGCTCACGAAATCTCGAGCGAATTTACCCCATCCTTTAATTGATCTGGAATTTCCTTTGAAATAATAAACGACTCCTTTTGAGTTAGGTACTTTAAAATGTAATCCATTTATTGTCCCTCCATCTTCCATTTCGAAATTCACTTCATCAAAAGGGAAAGGGTAATCGTATTTAAAATGCTGAGGGAGAATTTCGGGGCGGAAAAAAAAGTAATCTTGGATAAAATAGAACAATAGGCACAGCACTACATATACTATTGCTATTGTTATGAAAATATTGATATCCATACTTTTTTAATCCTGTTTGGAAAGATTGACCATTACGATCAGCTACAAGATTTAAATTACCTTTTTTTACTGAGATATAAAAGCATCAAGCAGGAGGATCGGTAAGCTGATAAATGTCTGCTAGATTTCTACCTAGTTCATTATAGTCCAGTCCATATCCAATGACGAATTTGTTTTCTATTTCGAAACCAAGGTATTTTATATCCAATGGAAATTGTAAGGCATCAGGTTTTAATAAAAGAGAGGTCAATTCAACGGAAGCGGGGCCTAGTTTTTCAAGCGTTCCTAAAAACTGTGATAAGGTATTTCCGGTATCAATGATGTCTTCAATAATGATAAGGTGTCTACCTTTTACATCAACATCCAAACCGATTAATTCTTGAACCTTTCCAGTTGAGTTTAATCCTGAATAAGAAGATAATTTTACAAAACATATTTCACAGTCTCCTTCAAAAGCACGTGTAACATCTGCTGCGAAAATGTAAGCACCATTTAGGACACTAATAAAAATGGGCGTTTTATCCTTATAGTCCTCACTAAGTGTGAGCCCTAACTGTTTGACACGATCTTGAATTTTTTCTTTTGTAATAAAAGGAGTAAAGTAAAGGTCATGTGCTTTTACAATTTTGTCCATGTTGTTGATTGTAACTTCCATTTTATTCTTTATTATCTAGTCCATATTTATCCAACAAATATACTAAACTCGTGATTGATGCAGCACCTAATTCTAATTCTCGTTTATTTACTGCTTCAATTCGGTCTATTTTGGTATGATGATAGTCAAAATATCTTTGCGAATCGGGTCTAAAACCAATTAGAATTCCATTTTGAGATTTAAGTGGCGTTATATCTGCTCCCCCTCCACCCTTTTCAAAAGCAAGGCGATAAGGCTCAAGTAAAGGTAGCCATTGGGTTAGCTGCTTATATTTATCTTTGAATATTTCATCCACGGCATCACAACTAAATCCTCTAGGGGTAAATCCACCTGCATCAGATTCTATAGCTGCCATATGAAATTCTTTGTTTTCATTAGACACTTTAGCATATTCTGTAGCTCCGGCAAGTCCGTTTTCTTCATTCATAAAAAGAACACAACGGATTGTTCTTTTTGGTTTGTAGTTTAGGTTTTTAAGAATATTGAAAACTTCCATTGAATGGACGCAGCCCGCACCATCATCGTGTGCACCTCCTCCAATATCCCAGGAATCCAAATGACCACCGACTAAGATGATTTCTTCTGGTTTTTCTGATCCTTTAATTTCACCAATTACATTATAAGATATGGCATCGGGCATTTTCTTTGGGTTTGCCCTAATAAATACTTTTACGGTTTTGTTTTGTTTAATTTGATCACTTAAAAATTCTGCATCATTGGTGCTAATGGCAAGAGCTGCTATCGGTTCTATTCCTTCTTCGAAAATAGTAACTCCAGTATGAGGAACGTCATCGAGCCTCCCCGTCATAGATCTGACCAAAGTTCCCACCGCCCCATATTTCGCAGCTTTTGCAGGACCGAATACTCTTTGATCAACGGCACCACCGTAGGCATAAAATGTTCTAATATACTTTTGATTAAAAGGGCGGTTAAAAAAAACGATTTTACCTTCGATGTTTTCTCTTCCTAATTTATCAAGATCTGCTAATTCCATAACTTCGATGACATCTGCTGTAATGCCTTGTGCGCCTGTGCCACCAGAGTTTCCTAAAGCCGCAGCCTGCATGGTTTTCTTTTCTACACTTCCAAAAGGCATTATTTGGGCAATTTCCATATCTCCTCTTACCCAATGTGGAACGGTACATTCCTGAAGCCAAACTTTATCCAATGCCAAGGTATCCATAATCTTTTTAGTGTATTCCACTGCTTCTTGAGCTTCATCAGAGCCACTTATTCTTCCTCCTATATTTTCAGATAGGTGGAATAGCCAATCATACGCAGAACCGTTGACCAAGGCTTGGTCATAGATACTCCGAATGAAAAAAGCATCTTCATCTTTTTCTGCTTCTTGAGCGAATACAGAGTTTGTTTGCAGAAGAAAAAGGAAAAAAGGAAGTAGGAAAATTTTATTCATAATGAAAGGAATTATTAAAAAGAGAAAATATAGAAGTATAAATGTATCGTTTTTCGAGTTTAAAAAATATTTTTTCAAAAAATCTCAAAAAAAACATTCTAGCGAAAAATTCTGTTTAATCGGAGTTTACAATATAAAATTTTTTAATCCTATGTCTTTACTTTTAAAAAATGTATTATTTTCTGTATTTAATTGAATATCAGGGCTTTATATTTTAATGTCGTTGTAAAAAAAGAAGGAAATGCTTTATATTTGTATTACACAAGCTTAGATATTAAGCTTAATTCAATGAAAATCGTTTGCTGTTCTTTTGAGAACATTCAAATATATAAGAACTAATAATTTGGTTTTATTTGGTTAGGGCTGAGGTAGTACACACGTGCTACCTCTACTTTTTTATATACCAGTGTGAAACTCCAACCTGTTATTCCTCTCTTTTGAAAATTTAACTTATCAATAGTAGTGTCTTTTTCAAAAACTTACGTCTTAAGAAAAGTATCCTCAAAATAGCTTTGGGGAGTTAAAGTTAAGGAGTAGGATAAATTTTTATTTACCTGTTTTCAACATATTATAGATTATTGTTTTATTTAGCTTATTTTTGCACCTACTTGTAAGAATTTTTTTAGAGAAATAGAACATTAACAAAAACATTTGTGAAAACCCCATCGATGCAAAATAGCCCTCGTGGCAAAGTCGGTAGCTCAAAGAAGACGGACAGTGAGATAGTTAGATTGTATTTGCAAACTAGAAATTCGGATTACTTCCAAATACTATATAAGAGGTATTCTAGTAAAATCTACAGCAAATGCATCTCCTTATTGAAAGATGAGTCTTTGGCGCAAGATGCTACACAGGATGTATTCACAAAGATATATCTGAATATAGCTAAGTTTAGTGAACGTTCGAAGTTCTCGACTTGGGTGTACTCTATTACCTATAACTATTGTATCGATTTTATTCGAAAAAAGAAAAAAGAGAAAAACCTTTTTTCTGATGACTTAGAAAACAGCCCTGATATAGTAGAAGAAGTACCAGACCAAGAGCTTCTGCAAATGGAAGTCCATCGCTTGAAAAGAGTTTTGGAAAATATTCCAACTGGAGACAAGGCAATCCTTTTGATGAAATATCAAGATGAAATGTCTATCAAAGAGATTGCACATAACTTGGAAAAGTCTGAAAGTGCTATAAAAATGAAGATTAAACGCGCAAAACATAAGGCGCAAAAGACTTATAAAGAAATTTTTCAATCATAATTGCGATAATTCATGGCAGCAACAGAAGAAAATAGTTTTAAGCGCTTACAAGAAGAGCAAGAAAATCAACATGCTTCTCCGCCCCCTGAAATTGAAAATAATATAATGGGAAGTATGAGAGTCGCTCATTTTATGGGAAATATAGTAGAACTATATTTACCAAGAGTATTCGATTTGATCTTAGCATTATTTGGAAGCAAAAAGGAAGAAGAGGAAAAAAAAACTGAAGAAGAGATAGATACTAAAAATTCAGATTCAGATAATGCACCTGAAGGGAATGCTATTTCAGATGAACTTTCCGATTTGGACTAATATATAAAGATAAATAATACACAACACTTTTAGATTTTCTTGAAGTTTGAAGAAAATCAGAACCAAAAAACGAACACTATTGTTATGGAAAGAATATTAGGAATTCTGGTAAATCTGTATGACAATTTTATAGAAGTCTTGCCTAATATTTTAGGTGCCATAATCTTATTTATTGTTGGCTGGATTGTAGCAAAAATAGCGGCTCGTATAATCAAAAAAGTATGCAAAGCTATTGGTCTAGATACCTTAGCAGAGCATCTAAACAAGATTGATATAGTAAGTCAATCGAATATTAAAGTAGTACCAAGTAAAATACTTTCTAAGGTATTCTACTATATAATACTTTTAATTTTCACGATTGCAGCCACAGAGGTACTCGGAATGGAGGAGGTGTCAGCGCTAGTTTCAAGCTTGCTTTCATATATACCCCGAATTATAGCAGCTCTATTATTGATGGTTATAGGAATTGTAATTGCAGATTTTCTTAAGAATATAATTATTACAACGACAGAATCCTTAGGAATTCCATCAGCTAAAATCATAGGTCTATTTGTTTTCTATTTTGTGTTATTGATGACCGTAGTGACTGCATTGAAGCAGTTGGGTATCGATACAGAATTTATTCAAAGTAACCTTACAGTAATAATAGGTGGTCTTGTTTTTGCTTTCGCTTTGGGATATGGTTTGGCTTCACGTGAAATGATGGCCAACTTTTTAGCCTCCTTTTATAGTAAAGAGAGATTCAAAATTGGAGATATTATTTCCGTTGAAGGTAAAAAAGGTGAAGTTATTGACATGGACAGCTCGTCACTGACAATAGCAGCTTCTGACAAAATAATCATAGTTCCATTGAGTAAATTAACCTCAGGAACAGTAGAAATTTTCAATCAATGATTTATTTAAGACCTGAGTTCAGCCCTGAACGTATCAATTAATCCGATACAAAACCAATATTAAAATTTAAAAGAAAACAATTTTTTTTCTTTGCACAATTTATTTCAAAAGTGAAATTTATTGCATAAAATTTATTTTAATTTATCAACCTAGATTTAATCACTAAAACTAAAGTACGATGATTAGGAAAGCCTTATTATTCACGATGGCATTGGTTTTCACCCAGTTTGTAAGTGCACAAACAATAGAGGAGTTGAAAACACAAAAAGGAGAAAAAGACGCTGCAATTGCTGCTTTACAAGCAGAATCAGATGCTCTTAAAACAAAAATTGACGAATTTCCAGGATGGAAAATCGGAGGTGTAGGAACAGTTGGATTTAACATTAATACCAACAACAACTGGTTTGCTTTAGGTAATCCAAATTCTGCATCTAATGGTATTGGATTGGGATTTGTTGGATATGCAAACAATGATCAGCCAAAATACTTTTGGAGAAACGGATTGAATATTAACTTGAACCGTTTATCTACAAAATCTGATAAAGACAATGATGCAACAAGATCTGTAGCACTTTCTGATTTATTGGATTTCTCATCTTTATATGGTTACAAACTTAGCGACAACTTAGCAATATCTGCAGAGGTAAAATGGTTGTCTTCTTTGGTAGAGTTTGAGGCAAATGGAGATGGTGTAATTGATGATAAGTACCCATTAAGTTTGAACAACCCTGGACAGTTAGTAGCTTCTGCGGGTATTACTTGGACTCCAATTACTGATCTTGTTGTTTTGATTCACCCTCTTGGGTATCAGAAAAACTGGCCAGGAGAATTTATTTCTTCTCCAGGAGCAAAAATTGGTGCAACTTATACGAAAGAGATCGTTCCTGGTGTAAAATGGAATTCAAGCTTAAGTGCATTTATTCCTTATACAAGTGGAGCTGATGTTAATCACGTAGATGCTGATGATGTAGCTTTGAGAACAGTAAGTTATGGAGGTGGAGACCTTGTTAACTGGGTTTGGAATAACGGTTTTTCTTTCACAGTATGGAAAGGAATTGGCGTTGGAGTTAACCTTGGTTTAAGAGGTGACCAACAGATCGCAGATAAAGGAAGATTAATTTCTGCTGCAGATCCTGCAACAGCTGACCTTAGCGATAATCCATTGCAATCTTTCTTCAACTTAGGATTGTCTTACGGATTCTAGATTATATAAAATAATAAAACATAAAGCCTGTTTCTTTTCGAAGAAACAGGCTTTTGTTTTTTAATTCTGCACCCTTTCTCTTTCTGTAGTATTTGAATTTCTTATCTTTCGGCTACCAACTTAAATTCTTTTCCTTGCCGGAACCTTTTTATAAATCCTGAATATTTTTAAATTGGATTCTACCAAATAATCATCAGAATGTCTGAGAAAAAACTGTTCCTTTTAGATGGCCACGCTTTAGTATATCGAGCACATTATGCATTTATCACCAGACCTTTAATCAATAGTAAAGGAATGAATGTTTCTGCAGTGACCGGTTTTACCCGTGCATTATGGGATGTCTTGCGCAATCAAAAGCCTACACATATTGCGGTGTCATTTGATCTCAAAGGACCAACGTTTCGACACGAAATGTATAAAGAATACAAAGCCAATCGAGATGCTCAACCAGAGGATATTACTGCAGCGTTACCTTATATTCAAAGGGTTATAGAAGGATTTAATATTCCTGTTGTTACCAAACAAGGTTTTGAAGCAGATGATGTGATTGGGACTTTGGCAAAGCAAGCAGAAAAAGAAGGATTTAAAGTGTACATGATGACCCCGGATAAAGACTATGCGCAGTTGGTGTCAAACAATATTTTTATGTATAAACCAGGAAGAAAAGGGGGAGACGTAGAAATATTAGGCGAAACGGAAGTTTTAGAAAAGTGGGGAATTAGTCGAGTGGATCAAGTGATTGATGTTTTGGGTTTGCAAGGAGACGCTGTAGATAATATCCCAGGAATTCCAGGAATTGGGCCTAAAACGGCTGTTAAATTACTTGCTTTATACGGGGACTTGGAAGGAATCTTGGCAAATACCGATAAACTTAAGGGTAAGCAAAAAGAAAAGGTTGAACAGTTTGCAGAACAGGGCAGGCTTTCCAAAATACTAGCAACCATTGATATCAATGTCCCAGTTCAGTTTAATGCCAATGAATATAAAGTAGACGCGATAGACAAAGAAAAATTGTCAGAAGTGTTCAAAGAGTTAGAGTTTAGAAGCTTAGCAACTCAAATATTGGGGGCAGAAGCAGTAGAGGCTAAACCCGGAGAACAAGGCTCATTGTTTGGAGATGTCCCTGCGCGGGCGTCTCAATCAAAAGCAAGCCCTTTGGCAGCGCACTCTGTTGCTGATAAGTCGGCAGAATCTGTAGAACATACTTATACCCTTGTTGAAACGCCTGCTGATCGTAAAAAGCTTATAGCTAAGTTGGTCAAAGCAAAAGAGGTTTGTTTCGATACGGAGACAACAGGCATTGATGCCAATGAAGCAGAGATCGTTGGAATGTCATTTTCCATCAAAGCACATGAGGCGTATTATGTCCCAGTTTCAAGTGATCAGGAGGAAGCCAAAGCATTGGTTGCAGAATTTAAAGAGGTATTTGAAAACGAAAAAATTGCTCTTATCGGGCAAAACCTAAAATATGATATCACCATTTTAAAATGGTACGGAGTAGAAGCAAAAGGTGCACTTTCTGATACGATGCTTATCCATTATCTATTGGAGCCAGAGCTTAGGCACAACATGAATTATTTATCAGAGACCTATTTAAAATACGCTCCGATTTCTATTGAAACACTTATAGGTAAGAGAGGTAAAAATCAGCTGAACATGCGGGATATTCCTGTAGAAAAGGTGGTGGATTATGCTTCTGAAGATGCGGATGTAACGCTACAGCTTTATGAAGTATTAAGTAAAGAACTCAAAGAGGAAAAGCTGGAGAAATTATATTGGGAAATGGAAGCTCCACTAATAGAAGTGTTGGTAGATCTTGAAATGGCAGGAATAAGGATTGATTCAGATTATTTGGCGAAATATTCAGTTGAATTAGAAAAGGATATAGCCAAGTTTGAAAAACAAATTCATAAAGATGCAGGTGTTGTCTTTAATATTGCTTCCCCAAAACAAGTGGGTCAGGTACTTTTCGATAAGCTTAAAATTCCCTATAGATGGAGAAAGACAAGTACTGGTCAGTATTCAACGAATGAAGAGAAATTGAGGGAAATGGCTGCGGATAATCCGATCGTAGCGTCCATTCTTCAGTATAGAGGAATGGCAAAATTAAAATCAACCTATGTGGACTCATTGCCTAGAATGGTGAACCCGCGAACAGGCCGTATTCACAGTTCTTTTAATCAGGCACTTGCAGCAAGTGGGCGCTTAAGTTCTAACAACCCAAATCTTCAAAATATTCCGATAAAAACGGAAGCGGGTAGGAAGGTAAGAGAGGCATTTATTCCTCGGGATAAAGATCACATTTTATTAGCAGCGGATTATTCGCAAATAGAGCTAAGGTTGATTGCAGAGATGAGTGGTGATGAAGCGATGATTGAAGCTTTTCAAAAAGGGCAAGATATACATAAAGCCACTGCAGCTAAAGTATATGGAGTTTCATTTGATGAAGTCACCAGTGATCAACGAAGAAATGCCAAGACCGTTAACTTTAGCATAATTTATGGAGCAGGTTCTACGAATCTTTCCAAACAATTAGGGATAAAACGAGGCGAAGCAAAAGAATTGATTACTCAATATTTTGCTCAATACAATGGCCTCAAAACCTATATGGATAAGTCCGTGGAGACGGCCAGAGAACATGGATATGTAACAACCTTGATGGGTAGACGTAGGATTTTAAGGGACATTGATTCCCGAAATGGGCTTTTGAGAAGTACAGCAGAGAGGATCGCGATTAACTCGCCAATACAAGGAACCGCCGCAGATATGATTAAAATGGCCATGATCAAGATTCATAAAATATTTAAAGAGGAAAAGTTTAAATCAAAAATGATTCTTCAAGTACATGATGAATTGGTTTTTGACGTTTATAAACCAGAGTTAGAAAAGATTAAACCGATCATCGAACAAAATATGATGCATGCTATCCCAGGTCTGAAAGTGCCAATGATAGTTGGTATGGGTATAGGTGAAAACTGGCTTGAAGCGCATTAATATTTAAATAAATTTGAAGACAAAAGAGAATTAATTTTTCAAGGAAATATTTTATCAAACCTTAAGGATAATACTTAAAATTGCACTCGCTTTTAGAATACAATAAAAGTAGATTTACAAATTAATATTCTGAACATAACAAATAATAAAAAGAGAATGATATGGCAAAAAAACCGACCATAATTAGTGTAGCAAATAGCAAAGGAGGCGTAGGAAAATCATTGGTTTCAATTATGCTTTCAGTAGCTCTTGCAAAAGATAAGAAGAAAAAAGTGTTGATTATAGATTGTGATAATCAAGGCTCTGTAAGGGACATGTACGAATCAGAAAAAGAAAATTATGAGCAGGATCCAGCAATAGAGGTGGAAGAACTGACTCCGCGGAAAGTACAGACCTTTTTGAAAAGATTTGGAGGAGACTATGACTATGTTTTTATTGATGTACCTCGGATGACGGATGCAAAAAAAGACAATGCAACCATTATGTTGTTGTACAATTGTGATTGCATATTGATTCCTGTAATAGGTAGTGAAGTAGACGTATTGTCAACACTAGATTTCTTGACTATCGTCCAGGAGGCAGCAGTTGATAAAAAAGAAATGGGTGAAGACTTAAAATATTTTGGTTTTATAAATAGACGAAACCAACGTAAATCGAATGAAGAGTTTTCAAATTTTATGAGCAAACAAAAGTTGAAAATGTTCAACAATTCTCTATACGATTTACGAATATTTACCGAACCTTCTTTTCATAAATCTTTATTAGAAAGTGCGGAAGGAAAGAGGAGATTCGGAGAATTCTATAAAGAGTTTTTACAAAAATTTAAATTGTAATTTTTAATAAATCCGATCAATGAAATTCCCTCAATCAATTCCTGTTTCTGAAATTGCTGAAAAATATAAAGCAAAGATAATTGGAAACCCGGAGACCTTGGTTGAGGGAATTAATGAAATACACAAAGTTCAAAACGGAGATATTACTTTTTGTGATGTAGCAAAGTATTTCAAGAAGTCACTAGAATCACCAGCCACCATTATCATTCTCAATGAAGAGACAGAATGCCCTCCCGGCAAAGTTCTATTGATCGTGGATCAACCCTTTGAAGTTTACAACAACATCGTTTTATCCTATCGTCCGAAAAGCCATATTTCTAAAACACTATCTGATAGTGCCCAAATAGATGAAAGTACTATTATCGAACCCAATGTTGTAATTGGAGACCATGTGAAGATTGGTAAGAACTGCCACATTCAGGCAAATGTTACCATTGCAGAACATACAATTATTGGCGATTTTGTAAAAATTCAATCGGGTTCGGTCATAGGTACAGATGCATTCTATTTTAAAAAAACAAATGAAACGTATAAGAAGTGGCAATCAGGTGGCAGGGTGATCATCGGTGATCATGTGGATATTGGTGCTGCTTGTACCATTAACAAAGGAGTTTCCGGAGATACAATAATCGGAGCTGGGACAAAGATTGATTGTCAAGTCCATATTGGTCATGGAGTAGAGGTTGGAAAGAATTGTTTGTTTGCTGCACAAGTAGGAATAGGAGGAAAGGCAATCATTGAAGATGGCGTTACTTTATACGGGCAAGTAGGTGTAATTAATGGAATCAGAATAGGAGCCAATGCTGTTGTGTTAAGTGGCTCTGGAGTGTCAAAGGATTTGGAAGGAGGTAAAACTTATTTTGGAGCCCCAGTTGTAGAAGCACGAGAGCGAATGAAAGAATTGGTAGCTTTAAAGAAGCTACCAGCCCTTTTGAAAAAGTTAGATCGCTAACAACAATCCTTGTATCTAAAACAATCAGTAGTATGGTCGTTTACCATTCCAACGGCTTGCATATATGCGTAGCAAATTGTTGTACCAACGAATTTGAATCCTCGTTTTTTTAAATCCTTGCTCATAGCATCACTTTCGGCGGTACTAGCTGGAACTTGTTCCATTTTTTTCCATTTATTGATTATCGGTTTTCCATTTACAAACTGCCAAATGTATTTGTCAAAACTTCCGAACTCTTTCTGAATGGCTATAAAAGCTTTGGCATTAGATACAGTCGATCTCACCTTCAATTTGTTTCGAACGATTCCAGGGTTCAATAAATTCTTTTCTATTTTCTTTTCGGTGTACCGACTAATCTTCTTTACATCAAAATTGTCAAATGCTTTTCGATAACCTTCTCTCTTTTTCAAAATAGTAATCCAATTCAAACCAGCTTGAGCTCCTTCAAGTGTAATCATTTCAAAAAGCATTTGGTCATCATGAACCGGGACACCCCATTCTTCATCATGGTAATCTTGATAAATGTCTAGATTGCCTGCCCAAACGCATCTGTGTTTTTCACTCATAATTGTTTATTTTATTGGTTTTCAAACCTTTTAATTTTTGACGTGTTAAAATATTGCAATACACTAGCAATATAGTTTATTGCTTTTTATACTTTTGAACTTCAGTGTTTACTATTGAGATCACAAAATAAATATATTTATGATTCTGCTACTATCTCCTGCGAAAACTTTAGACTTTAGTCCAAGTGATTTGAGTATCCATACTACTCCTCGTTTGTTGGAGCACAGTGAAAAATTAGTAGGTGTCTTGAAAAAGAAATCGGCTAGAAGTTTGACGAAGTTGATGAAAGTGTCAGATAAGATAGCAGAACTAAATGTTGATCGATTTCAAAAATACGGGACTCCATTTACCTTGGATAACTCAAAACAAGCCATTCTAGCATTCAAAGGTGATGTATATACAGGGCTAGAAGCCGAGACTTTTTCTAAAAAAGATTTTGATTTTGCTCAAAAGCATTTGAGAATCCTTTCTGGTTTATATGGACTTCTCACTCCTCTTGATTTGATGCAGGCTTATCGATTAGAGATGGGGACGAGGTTGAAAAATGGAAAAAATAAAAACTTATACGAATTTTGGGATGATAAAATTACCACATTGGTAAATGATGACTTAGTAGCTAATAAAGGCAAAACGATTTTAAACCTTGCTTCAAAAGAATATTTTCATTCGATCAAGATAGATCAGTTGAAAGGAAATCTGGTAAATGTTCATTTCCACGAAAATAGAAATGGAATATATAAGGTGATTTCGTTCAATGCGAAAAAGGCACGTGGTGCGATGGCAAATCAAATTATCAAAAGCAAAATTACAAAAGTAGAAAAGATTAAAGCGCTTGAAATAGATGGCTACATCTATAGCGAGGAAAGGTCAGATTCTTCGAATTATTCCTTTATAAAATAAAGACGACCTGAGATCAGGCTTTGTAAGGAAAGTTTGAATTATAAAAAATAAGCCTTAACTTCTCATAGAAGATGTTTTTTTTGAATAAACCATCTACTGATGACGCATCAGGATGCCTTACATTTTATAAAAGACGGGGTTATAATTAAAGGAGGGGTTTGGGCTGATTTAGGTTCTGGAAAAGGAACTTTCACAAAAGCCCTAAGTAATCTCATTGGACCCAACGGTCTGATATATGCTATTGATTTGGATCCGGGAGTAGAGGACCTTGAAAGAATTTCTGACCAAGAAGATCAAGCAAAAGTTATAGGTTTAAATTTAGACTTCACAAAAGAATTAGAGTTGCCTCAGCTTGATGGCATTTTAATGGCGAACTCACTTCACTACGTAAAAAATCAGATAGAATTTTTAGAACAAACCATCCCATTATTGCGTCTTGGAGGCGTTTTGGTTTTAATTGAATATGATATTTCTGTTGGAAATCCTTGGGTGCCTTATCCGGTTTCGTTAAAGAAGTTCACTCAAATGGCAGCGAATCTACCAATTACAAAACCGATGGAAATAAACAGACGTACCTCAATATACGGGCAAGGTCAAATGTATTTGTCGATTGCTTTAGCAGATTTTTAAACAAATGATTGCTCATTAAAAAAAAAGACTTTGTGCTGATGCACAAAGTCTTTTTGATCAAATATAAATTTGAATTGTCGATTTAGTTTTTGAAAAACTTCACCGTCTGTCTTTCTGTAGCAGACTTGATTTCCATAAAGTAAAGACCTTCTGTTAATTTACCTAAGTCTAACTCTACAGTGTTTTCACCCTGATTTAGATTCAACAGAGGAACAGCTAAACTACGCTGACCTAGTGTGTTGTAAACTTCTACAACTACCTCTTTTGACTCCTCCAAAGTAAATTGAAGATTAGCAATATCGGTAACAGGATTCGGGAAAAATTTCAAATCTTCTGCAACTGGTAATTCTGCAATACCAACAGTATTGTTTGTCTCAGCTACTAGTTGAAAGAAATAGTTACCAGGAAGATCACTTGTCAAACGAGTAGAAATTCTGATTAAATAATCTTGTGCGACAGCAGGTAAGTTAGTCAGTGTATCATACTGAACTGTATTATCTGGAGTAACGCCAAAACAAGTGCCACCTACTGTGGTGAAATCTACTTGTTCGCCACAAGTGTTAAAGAAATCAATGAAGTAAGATGCTTCAGGAGTTTGAGAAAAGAATCTCATTTCAACAGTTGTATTTCCTAAAGAATTGAAAGCGTACCAAACGTCAGAGAATTCTCCACCATTTGTATTTCCTAAACAAGGAGGAAATTGGTAATCATCAAAAACAAAGCTACCACCAATCGTTGTACCTTCTACTGTTCCGTCAAACATGTCAGCAGCTTCTGCACTTACAATTTCAGCTAAAACAGGAGCCAAACATTCATCATTTGCTGGCACAGGAGGAGGAGTTGTATTGGTCAATGTAAACGTTCCACTTCCTTGGTCACCACCAAATCCTCCTAATCTCAAGTAATAAGTCGTTCCAGCAACTGCATCAAAAAACAATAAAGAACTAAAAGCCATGCAGCCAGCTCCGTCATCATTACAAGACACTAAATCCGCATCTTCAAAAGGACAACCAGCTCCGCCAGTATAAACGCCCATTCTCGTATCAAAGGTCACCATATCACAAGCTGACCATTCAATCGTTCCATCCATAGTTGGTGTAAATGAATACCAGATATCTGCTTGAACGTTGTCGTCACCAAACCCAAAACAAGGATTGTTAGGGTGAGCAGGACCATCTGTAGTGGCGTTGGTAGTCTCAAATGTAGTAGTACCTAATTGAGCTTCAATAGCACCGGCACAGAAATTGTTTTCTGGACCTTCAGACTGTGTAAGAAGAACAGTTCCCATTCCAGAAGTTGCAGGAATGGTATCCGCAGCAAATCCTCCTAATCGCAGTAAATAAGTTTCTCCAGTCGTTACTGGCCAAATTACTTCTGAAGTAAAAGCAGCAGCACTACAAGCAGTAGGACCATCGTCATTACAGAAAAAAGCGTTGCCAGCCAAATCAGCGCAAGTTACACCTGCTTGGTAAACGACTATTCTTGAATCGTAATCTGCAGTTCCACAGTTTGACCATTTAGCTTCACCATCAAAAGTGGCAGTATAAGTAAACCAAATATCATTAGGAATAGAATCGTTGTCTCCAAAACAGTTGTGAGTAGGACCATCAGTAGAAGAACCAATTGTAGAAAAATCAACCACTACGTCTTGAAGGACCTCTATCGCATTTGCACAAGCATCATTTGCAGGTTGTGCAAAGCTGGATGTACTGCATACAAATAGCATTAACGCAAAAATGTAAAATCTTATCATAAGTCATATTTTTTTTACTAGAGAAATGTACTCTCTATGAAATGAGTGAAAATGTACACAGCTTTATATACTCGAAATTAGTAATTATTTATCTGTTTTGAAATTTTTAGAACAAGGCATACTGTCATTAAATGCTAATCTTAGACATTTTACATTGTTTAGACATATAAAAAACAAATTCTACCACAAGAAAAAGGGTGTAAACATCAATTGTGGCTAATTTTTAAAAATTTCAGCAAATGTTATCAATATCATCCTAAAGGATGAGAGAACAAGTTTTATGTGCCCTTATATTTGGAACATAATATTTATTCCAAACCCTAAATTTTAGTAAAATGAAAAAGATATTTCTCACTGCAGTTACAACCTTTTTAGTTACAAGTTTCGTTTTGGGCCAGTCTGCTTTATTAACAGCACAAGGAGTTGAGGTGTCAAAATTTACCTTAGCGGCATCAAGTGTTCTGTTGCTTTCCGTTGGTGTAAAGGACCTTTATTCTTGGATTAACTTAGGATTTGACATCGATTTGAAGGGCATTAATTTATAGAAAGAATATAATTTAAGGAATTTTTGCTCTCTTTCGACTAAAATCTCCCCCATATAGAATTCGATCTTTGGTGAATTAAACCGGCACATTTTTATTAAATTTGGTAAACTCAAGTTTAATAAAAATGGCAAATCGAATTTTTAGTTTCCTCTTTCTAGTATGCTTTCTTTCTTGCTCTCAGATAGAAACAACTACTACAAATTCTAAAGAAAATAACCTGACTCTTCCCAACCGACCCAATATTCTGTGGTTGGTTGCGGAAGATTTAAGTCCTGTAATACCATCTTTTGGAGACAGTACTATACAAACGCCTAGCTTAAGCCGTTTGGCTGCTGAAGGGGTGTGTTTTGATAACTTTTATTCTCCTTCTGGTGTCTGCGCTCCAAGTCGCTCTGCCATTGCTACAGGAATGTATCCTACCCGTATTGGAACCAATCATATGCGAACCGGTCCTTGGTATATAGGAAAACTCAGCGATGAGCAATTAAAAACAGCCGCTGCATGGTGGCCCAAAAGCATTCCGATGCACGAAGCTGTACCCCCACCATCTGTAAAAATGATGAGCGAATATTTGAGAGCGGAAGGGTATTATTGCTCCAACAATTCTAAAGAAGATTATCAATTTATCAAAAGCATTACGGCCTGGGATGAGTCCAATAATGAGGCGCATTGGAGAAACCGGAAAAAAGGACAACCTTTCTTTTCTATCTTTAATTTTAATGTTTGCCATGAATCTCAAATTTGGGGAAAGACCAATGACTCTTTATGGGTTGATGAAAACTTAGAAGTTCCTGTACCACCGTATTTACCAGATACAGAAATTGGCCGCAAGGACGTTAGAAGAATGTATTCGAACGTAAAAGAGATGGATTTTCAAGTTGGTGAAATTCTTTCCCAATTGGAAGAAGATGGGTTATTGGATAGTACAATTATATTTTGGTATACAGACCACGGTGGACCATTGCCACGGCAAAAACGTTTACTCTATGATTCAGGAATCAAAGTGCCTATGATAGTACGTTTTCCACGGGCACAAAAAGCAAAAGAGAGAAGAGATGAGATGTTGAGTTTTATTGATTTAGCTCCAACCGTTTTGTCATTGGCAGGGATAAAGCCTGGAGACCATTTTGATGGCAAGGCTTTTTTAGGCGAACATACTTTTAAAGGTGAGCGCAAATATATTCATGCAGCAGGTGATCGTTTTGATGCTTTGTATGATACCAACAGAGCTACTCGAGATAAAAGGTATAAATACATTCGCTATTTTCAACCAGAAAAACCAATGTTGTTACCTGTAAAATATAGAGAAAGCATGGCCATTATGCAGGAATTGAATAGCTTGAATGAAAAAGGGAAACTAACCCCTGAGCAAGCGCAATGGTATCGAAAAACGAAACCGGATGAAGAACTTTTTGATACCCAAAATGACCCTCATGAGTTAAAAAATCTAGCAACGGATCCGGCACACAAAGATAAGTTAGAGGAATTGAGAAACGAAACACTCTCGTGGATAGAGCGAGTTGATGATAAGAACATGAAACCTGAATTAGAATTGATAGAAGACTTTTGGCCTGGGCAAGTTCAACCAAAAACCTCAAGGCCTGTTTTAGAAGAAGATGCAGGTCTGGTAAGTTTAAAATGTGATACTCCAGGAGCGTCGATTGGTTATAAGATTTTTGCAAAAGAAGAACCTGTTTCCTGGCAGGTTTATACAAAACCTTTCTCTATTGAAAAAGGGGAAACGTTGGTTTGTTCAGCGCACAGAATTGGTTATTTGCCGAGTGAATTGGTAAAGAAGGAAAATTAAATGGTAACCTTTTTTAGATTTAAAAAATAGAATAATTGTGAAAATGGAAATAGTGAAAAAGTGTTTTGTAATAGGTCTTTTGACTTTGCTTTGCTCGAATTTTGCCACTGGACAAAAAACGGAAAGCTTTGTTGATGGACCCTATGTGTTTATAAAAAAGGATTCATTGGTTTACAAATGGATTAGAAATAAAGAGGTTATTACAAAGGAATTTAAAACGGAAGGCATTAGTGAAATGTCTTTACCGGATTCTTTGCCGTTTCCAAATGACCATTCTTTTTTATTTGATAAAAAAAGAAAGCAAGAATATCACTTCACAGAGGTTGACCGTTTTGTTGCTATAAGTGACGTTCATGGTCAATATGAAACCATGATTAAATTGCTGGAAGCCAATAAAGTAATTAATGAATCAGGGGAATGGGTTTATGGAAATGGACATCTTGTTTTGGTCGGAGATATTTTTGATCGTGGAAACAAGGTGAATGAAATCTGTTGGTTTCTGTATAATCTGGAAAAAAAGGCAGAAGCAAAAGGAGGGAAGCTACATGTTTTGCTTGGAAACCATGAGGCAATGATCTTTGGAGCAGATTTGCGTTACGTACATAAGAATTATCGTTATTCAATGGCTTTGTTGAAAAAGCCGTACAATGAATTATACGATAACAATACCATCATAGGACGTTGGCTGCGCACAAAACCAATTGCTATTTCGATCAATGATATTGCTTTTGTACATGCAGGAATTTCTGAGGAAGTAGTAGAGCTTAATTTTTCTTTTAAAAGAATCAATAAACTTTTCCGAGATAAAATATTTGACCAAAAAAAGCCGTCGATTGAAGTAAGTCCAAGTTTGTTTTTACTGGACGAAGGAGATGGTCCACTTTGGTATCGAGGATATTTTATGGATCCCGATTTTACAGAAGAGAATGCGCAACGTATTCTAGATAAACTTGGATACAAGCACATAGTCGTAGGGCATACTTCCATGAAAAACATCAAATCGTATTTCAATAATAAAATTATCTGCGTCGACTCAAGTATTAAAGAAGGCAATAAAGGAGAAGTGTTGATTTATGAAAAAGGTCAATTTTCTAGAGGAATGTTAGATGGGTCACGAAAAGAAATGCTTGAATAAAACCCCGAAAATTTATTAATAACTCCACGAAATCAATGACAATGTTGAGAAAAATTTTGATTCCACTTTTTCTGTTTACGACTTCCATTGCCTTCTCTCAAGAAGAACCAGATGTAGAAAAAAGCCTATTCAATTATTTTTATGCAATGGGAGACTTTATTCCTACCATAAAAATAGAAACCGACCTCAAGGAATTAATTAAACAGAAAGAAAAGGAAGAATACCAACCCGGGACCTTTACTTTTTTAATGGGAGAGAAAGAGATTGTAATTCCCGTAGAAGTTAGAGCTCGAGGCAATGTCAGAAAGAAAGTTTGTTATTTTCCGCCGTTGAAAATAGACTTTAAAAAAGGAGAGCTAAAAGCGCTGGGTTTTACTAATATGGACAAACTTAAAACAGTTATTCAATGCAAAAGTGGAAAAGCCGCGGAATCACATGTGTTCAAAGAAAACCTTCTCTATGAAATTTATAATGTTTTAGACACCAACGGAATCAGAACTAAACTGGTGAATTTTGAATTATGGAGCAATGGAACATTAGAAAAAAGCCTTTCCGGATTTTTAATCGAACACGAAAAAGAATATACCGCTCGCATAAAAGGTAAGATTGTTAAAGCGAATAAATTACAAGAAGCCGCGATGGAAAGAGCTCCCTACTTAAAGATGGTTTTCTTTCAATATATGATTGCAAATACAGATTGGGCCATTGGAAATAAACACAATATTGAAATGGTTGCAGTTCCAAATGCAAAGCTGGTCACGCCAATTCCTTATGATTTTGATTATTCAGGATTCGTCGGTACTGGCTATGCTGTAGTCAGTGAATCGTTTCCTATTAAAAAAGTCTCTGAACGGTATTTTCGTGGAAAAAAAGTCACCGAAGCGGAGGCCACACAAACGGCTGAATTCTATTTAGCTCACAAAGAAAAAATCCAAAATGTTTGTGAAGCGGCAACTTATTTGGATGAAAAAACTGTAAAAAATGTCAACTTCTATATCGATAGTTTTTATAAAGAAATAGAAAAGCCCCGATTTGTGAAATCAAAGTTTGTGACCAATTAATCACAAGCTTTATAATAGCAACGGTATAAAGCGTTTTAATTTTTTACGAACTAGGTGAAGAATCTATCGGTTTTACAATAAGACTATTAGAGAAAGGATTGGATTGCATATTGACTACTTTGACAATAGCATCTTCTCCCTGAAAATAATCTTGAATAGATTGCTCTATAGTTTGGATAGTTTTTTTGATTTCCTTCGCGGAAAAATTTTCATATTCAGTTTCAGTTTCCATCCAAAGTAGAATCCATACTTTATGCTCTAATGAATTGTTCAAGTACTGAACCCGTGGCCAAAAACCCGCGGCCTGTTTATGGAAATATTTATTAGAGAAAAAAGAGTAAAGAGTTTGAGCTAAATTATACCACCACTTTTTTTTGTAATATCTCGAAATTGCATTTATTCCACTCAAGCTATCTTCTATTTTCTTTATAAACGCGTCGGATATGCGCTGTGGATTATTCAAGGTGATAAGTATGCTTTCTTCTGGTATTCTAACTTGATAATTTTTGACCTCCATTAAAACCAATTCGTTCTCCCCTTTTAATCCGATGAAATCAACACCTTTGTATCCATGGCCACTAAAAGCTCTAAAAAAGGGATGGTCATCGTATTTTTTAATGAGCCACTGGTCATTGAATTCGAATAATAGATCACTTTCTTTGAAAGTATTTTCCAAGATTATTGATTTAAGTTACTAACCAATTGAGCCAGTTCAGACAATTTTTGGATAGTTTTAAAAGGAGGAGGCCCAAGTACTTCAGGCTCTTGATTATATTGGTTTACCCAAACTGCTCGCAAACCAAATGCACCCGCACCTGCTACATCCCACCGATTAGAAGATAGGAATAAAATTTCAGACTTGTCAAGTGCAAAACGATCACATGCAAGTTGATAAACCAGTGGATTTGGTTTAAATGTTTTTAGACTATCAACTGAAATAATCTCATCCAATAAATTATTGAGATTGGTTTTGTCAACCCCAGATTGAAGCATTTCTGGAGTTCCATTGGATAAAATTGCCGTTTTAATATCCCTCTTTTTTAATTGTGATAATAATTTCGGGACTTCTTCAAAGCAAGAAGGATTGAGGTAGATTGGCATCAACAAATCAAAAAGTTTTTGATTCGCAAGACCCGTTTCTCTCATTGCAAGTTGCAACGCTTGATGAGTAACTACATTAAAGGGAACATATTTATTCATGGAGGCGCGCAACCAAGTGTATTCCAACTGTTTTCTTCTCCAAATAGTCATAAGTTGATCCGTTTGGTTCCCTGCGATTTCACGGATTTCTTCAACTGGAGTAGAAAGATTAAACAAAGTACCAAAAGCATCAAATACGCAAGCCTTTACATCAATCGTCATTGTTCTATGTTTTGTGTTAATATAAAAATACTCAAAACTCTTTCAAGAATTGTCTTTGTTTTTTCTTTGGCCATTAAAAATTAATCTTAATTTAAGCAAACGAAAATTTTTCCTTTCTTTCAATTTTTTAAGAGACTATGCCAAATAATTCTATTCAAAATATCGAATCGTTGTTGAATGGTCAAGGTTACATTACAGATCAATCCATTGTAATGTCAGTGCATTTAGCAAAGGTGTTGAAAAAGCCACTATTGATCGAAGGTCCGGCAGGCGTTGGCAAAACCGAAATCGCAAAGGTAATGGCTAGAGCTTTGGATACGGATTTAATACGCTTGCAATGTTATGAAGGCTTGGATGCCAACCATGCACTCTACGAATGGAACTATCAACACCAGCTCCTGCAATTAAAAATGGAAGAGTCTGGATCCAAAACAATAGAGGAGAAGAAGAAAACCATATTTGGCGAAGAGTTTTTACTAAAAAGACCATTACTACAGGCAATTACCCACCACAAACATCCCGTCTTGTTGATTGATGAAATTGACAGAGCGGATGAAGAGTTTGAAAGCTTCTTGTTAGAGGTATTGTCCGACTGGCAAATAAGTATTCCAGAAATCGGTACAATAAAAGCCACTCACATTCCTCAGGTTATTGTGACGAGCAATAGAGTCAGAGAGCTTTCAGAAGCATTGCGGAGACGATGTCTTTATTTGTGGATTGATTACCCTGAATTTGATAAAGAACTAAGCATTGTCAAACAAAAAGTACCAGATATCGACGAAGTATTGGCAGAAGAGATTTGTAAGTTTATGAGAGAACTTCGCCAGAAACGCCTTGAAAAAATTCCAGGCATTGCGGAGACACTAGACTGGGCTTTGGCTTTGTCGGGAATGCATATCGATCATTTGGACAAAGAATTGGTACAAAGTACACTTGGTATTATCCTAAAGGACTGGCAGGATATCAGAACTGCTCAGGATTCTCTTTCAGAACTCTTTGAAAAAGTAGGAATTCAATCTAAATTAGATTAATCGATTATGGCTTCTGAAAATTTAATAGAACGGCAAACTGCACTTTCTTCCCACGTCGTTTCTTTTTGCAGATACCTGCGCAAGCATAAGTTCAAACTAGGGGCTTCGGATGAAGCCCTTGCTCTTCAAGCACTTTCTAAAGTCGTGTTATCTGATTCAGAAGTTTTTAGACTCACTCTTCGTTCTACATTAGTTAAAAACCTTCCCCAGTTAATTTTGTTTGATCAACATTTTGAAAAATATTGGGAAGAATTAGCCAAAGCAATAAACTCTAAAAAGAAAACAGTCGAAGAAGAAACGCTAAAGAAAAAGACCCTTGCTGATGAAGCTCAAAAAAGAGGACAAGCCTCTTTGCAAGCACTGAAAAGTTGGTTGTATGGAAATCAATCTTCAGAAGAGAAAGAAGTTCCCGGTTACAGTTTTGGAAAAACAATTCAGCAAAAGGATTTTAGCCTGTTCAATTCGGAAGAGATGTCAGAGGTGAATAATTTGGTTAAGTCAATTGGTAAAATATTGGCCAACAGACATAACCGCAGGTATCAACGAGGCAAATCAGGAGATCTTTTCGATCTTAAGTCGAGTATCCAAAAGAATATGCGTAAAGGCGGGGATATCGTAGAAATGGCATTTAAGAAAAAGCAAAAACGCAAGTTGCGAATCGTCTTACTTTGTGATATTAGTAAGTCTATGGATTTGTACAGTCGGTTTTTAATTCAATTCATTTATGCTTTCCAAAATACCTATACTAAAATAGAAACCTTTATTTTCGGCACAGAACTAAATAGAGTTACAGAACAGCTAAGAAGACAAGAATATACAGAAGCGTTAGAAGCGCTTCGAGAAAACTTTTATGATTGGTCTGGAGGAACTAGAATAGGAGAATGCTTAGCGGATTTTAATAAAAATTATACTTCAAAAATAATCAACCAAAACACCATCTTCCTCATAATGAGTGATGGATTGGATACTGGAGATTCCAACTTAATAGCCCCGAATTTAAAACGCATCCAGCGAAAAGCAAATAAGGTAATTTGGCTCAATCCCATAGCAGGGAATCCAGATTACAAACCATCTACAAAAGGGATGAAAGAAGCATTGCCATTTATTGATGTTTTTACTTCCGGACACAACCTGGAAAGCTTAAGAAAAGTTGTATCCGTTTTCGGAAAAAGCAACCAAAATCATTTTAGAAAATTGCAAGACTAGAGGTTCATACTAAGTAGAAAGAATCACTAAATGCCTTAAGAGATTTGGCTATTTTATACAGATAAATTTTAAACACATGAAACGTCATTTATTTTTTATACTTACTGTTCTATTTTTATTTTCAGCTTGTTTGAATGACTCGGCGGAAAAGAATTCAGATAAAGTGAATAGAGAAATAGCTCAATTAGAAGTGACTTGGGAAGTCGTAGCAAATGGAGTAAATAAGCAAAGTCAATTCCTGTCTGTCTTTGAATTAATTAACCAAGGCAATTCTCTAATGACGAACAAAGGATGGACGATTTATTTTAGCCAAATAATGGGAGGTGGGCCACCTCTTGAAGTAAGAGGCCCCGTAACAGTAGAGCACATCTCGGGAGATTTTTTTTCTATGAAACCGACAGAAGAATTCGAAGATCTCAAAAAGGATGAATCGGTAAAAATAGAAACGCTTTGGAATACTTGGGCGATTAAAAAAACAGATGGACCGTCAGGTATGTATATCGTTTATGAAAACGAAGAAGGTGTAAAATCAGATCCTTTTTTTATTAAGAATTTAAAAATTAAAGACTTTAAAGACCCAATACAAATCAATAGGAATGATACAGACACTTATCCAATTCCCACGCCAGAGTATGTGTATAAGGAAAACGAAAAAGTATCCAAGTTAAACGAGAAAGAATTTCAGGCAATCCTTCCAAAACCCCTCCGTTACACAGCGCTTGCTGGGAAAATGAATATAGATGCAAATACTATTATTTCTTTTCCAAAAGAACTAGAAAAGGAAGCCAATTTTCTGCAATCAGCTATTGAAAAATCTTTAGGTAAAAAAGTACCCGTTTCCAACGAAATAGAAAAAGGAGAAGGAACGATAAGGCTAGCTATAAGTCCTGAAAAATTTGGAGGTTCTTCAGGAGAAGGATACCAGTTAAATATTAGTTCAAGCAATGGAATCCTCCTTGAAGGAGCTTCTGCTGCGGGTGTTTTTTATGGGATTCAAAGTTTAAAAGCATTGTTGCCTGTTGTAAAAGACAGTGAATTTCCTTCTGCACTTTCTGTTCAGGAAGCTACAGTATTTGATGCTCCACGATTCGAATACAGAGGAATGCATTTAGATGTTGCGCGGAATTTTCAATCAAAAAAATCGGTACTTAAGTTGCTGGATTTAATGGCTTTTTACAAAATGAATAAATTTCATTTTCACTTAACGGATGATGAAGGATGGCGTCTTGAAATAAAAGATTTACCTGAGTTAACAGAAGTAGGGGCAAGAAGAGGCCATACCTTAGATGAATCAGATCGCTTGAGGCCTGCATGGGGATCAGGTCCGTATATGGAGTATCCAGGAACTGGGCATTATACAAAAGAAGATTTTATTGAAATTCTAAAATTTGCCAATGATCGACACATTGAAGTGATTCCTGAAATTGATATGCCGGGTCATGCACGAGCTGCAATTAAATCAATGGATGCGCGCTACAAAAAATACATGGAGGATGGCAATGAAGCAGCAGCAGTCAAATATTTATTGCGTGATCTTAACGATAAATCGGAATACCTTTCTGTTCAATCCTACAATGACAATGTAATCAGTGTTTGTCAGGAATCAACCTATGCTTTTTTAGAAAAAGTAGTGGATGAAATCATCGCACTTTTTGCAGAAGCAAATGCTCCACTTACGACTATCCATATTGGAGCAGACGAAGTTCCACATGGAGCTTGGATGGGATCTGCTGAATGTACCAAATTGGCAGAGAGCACTTCAATAAACTTAACAACAGAAGTTGATCGCTTTCAATATTTTTTAAAACGTTTCAGTGATATTTTGCAAAAGAAAAAATTGATTACTGGTGGTTGGGAGGAAATAGCGATGCTCAAAGAAAGTAGCCAAGGCAATACCGTTTTGAAAGCAAATCCGACTTTCGTTAACTCTAATTTCTTACCCTATGTTTGGAATGCAGTTTTCGGTTGGGGCGGAGAAGACCTTGCCTATAAATTAGCCAACGCGGGCTATCCAATCGTTATGTGCAATGCGTCAAACTTGTATTTTGATTTTGCATACAACAAAGACCCTGATGAACGTGGTTTATACTGGGCTGGTTTTACGGATACCCGAAAACCTTTTGAATTGGCTCCATTCGATTTATTTAAGTCCGCAAATATCGGCCGTTACGGAGCGCAATTGGATCCGGATAAATTAGCCGAAGGGAAAACGAAGTTGACGCAAGAAGGCCGAAACAATATTTTAGGAATCCAGGGACAATTATGGAGTGAAACCGTAAAAGCACCAGAGCATTTAGAATATTATATTTTCCCAAAGATTTTAGGTCTTGCAGAAAGAGCTTGGGCCACACCGGCACAATGGGAAACAGAAGAGAATAAATCCTCTCGGGAGAAAAGCCTTGCAGCGGATTGGAATAAATTCGCAAATGCAGTTGGGCAAAAAGAAATGCCCCGACTTGATGTAATGAATGATGGAGTCAATTACAGGGTTCCACAACCCGGCGCGATAATCAAAAACGGGCTCTTATATGCCAATACGGCTTACCCTGGACTAGAAATTCGATATTCTACTGACGATGGTCAAATTGGAAAAGTATATGATCCGAATAAACCCGTCCCTGTAAAAGATAAAGTCCACCTAATCGCAACAAGTAAAAATGGACATTCTAGTCGAATATTGACTATTTCAGCAGAAGATTTTAAAAAGTAAATACTTAAGGAGTTATTTTGATTTTTGAAATGACTTGTCCTGAAGACGTTACATAAGCAAAAGCCATGCGCGGTGTATTATGCGCATAGGCATATTCCCCGTTACTGTTGATCCCGATAACTCCGCCTAAACCACCTACTTTTTGCTGAAGTTTGGCTATTCCTATTCTAGCCGCGTCACCCGCTGAATTATGTTCGAATAGATCACAAACTGTTTTTGCCAAGAGAACCTTCATTATTGATTCTCCCCAGCCTGTAGTCGATGCGGCACCAATGCTATTATCTGCATAAGCGCCTGCTCCAATAATCGGAGAATCTCCAACGCGTCCGGGAAGTTTGCGGGGCGTTCCGCCTGTCGAAGTAGCCACGGCTAAATTTCCATTGATGTCCATTGCCACCGCACCAACGGTATCTGAAGGGCTATCCCGAAAAGGGTGATGGGTCATGAATTCTGGATCTTCTTTTATTTTATCAAAAAAGACCAGCTCTCGTTCTGTAAGCAATTGTTTTGGGTCAAGAATTTCAAAACCCTGGTCAATGGCAAATTGCTGAGCTCCTTTTCCCGCAAGGAAAGCATGTTCTGTATTATCCATGACCTGTCTAGCCAAGCTCACAGGATGAAAAATATTTTGAACACAGGCTACAGCCCCGAAATTAAGACTTAAGCCATCCATGATTATTGCGTCCAACTCTATTTCACCAGCCTTATTTAAAAAAGCTCCTTTGCCTGCATCATATGTTGGATCCAGTTCAAGGTGATTGATAGCAAGCTCTACAGCATCAAGTGCGGACAGTCCTTTTTCTAATGCTTCAAAGGTTTTTGTAATAGAATGTTCAATGCCATTTAGATGAGCGGCTACTTGCTCATCAGGTATATTCCAAGCTCCTCCGTGCACAATAAGTTTTGGTTTCATTTGATTTTTGATTAAAAATTAAAGTTTTACAAAATAGAAATCAAAATGTGGAAAACTAAATTTTCACGTGTTTGAAGCTCAAATTTAGTTTAACAAAACACTGTAAATTGTTATAAAACAATTGATTAGCTGTGTCTATTAAATTAAATTAGTAATCATATGGACGTAAACCACGATTTTAACCGACACTTATAAATAATTTTTTATGCGTAAAGCTTATAATAATAAAATGTCTTTGTCTAATTTTGACGTCCATTCTAAAACCGAAACGAAAAAAGACTTCCAACGCTAAAGGACTTTTTAAATTTTAAATACACTATTAACCTCTTCTAATTACAAATCAAAAATTAAAAACTATTATGAGAAAATTAAGTCTTCTTCCGGTACTGTGTCTATGTGTGGTAATGTTAACTCCATCATGTGTGTCAAAAAAGAAGTTTACTGAATTAATGGCGGACAAAGATTCGACTGCTGCAATGCTTTCAGAGACAAAAGAAAAAGTGGCCATGTTGGAAGGAAATGTGGAAAACCTGGAATCAGAGAAAAATAAAATGAAAGCAGATTTTGATTCTGAGAAAGAATCTTTAGATGGTAAAATAACTAAGCTGTCAGATGACCTTGATACTTCAATGGAAAAAATCGCTGAAGTAGAGAAAAAAGTGGAAGTGAAAGAGGGAGAGATTTCATCTTTGAAGCAAAATATTAAAAGCGTATTCGATGTCTACGCTAAGAGTGGGTTGAATTTGGTAGAGAAAAATGACATGATGTATGTTTCTAACATGGCTCCAATCACTTATAAAAGTGGATCTGTGAGAGTGAATAAAGATCAAAAAGAAGCGCTTCAAGGAATGGCTAATCTTTTATTAACCAATCCGGGACTAAAAATATTAGTGGAAGGACATGCAGATAAAGTACCTATGAAAGTAGGAGCTCCTTACTCAGATAATACGCAATTGAGCTTGGCAAGAGCACAAAGAGTAGTGAAAGAGCTAATTAAACTTGGTGTAGATCCTAATCAATTGGCGGCAGTTGGACGTGGGGAGAACATGCCAGCCTTATCATATGAAGTAGAAGGAGAAGACATGAGCGAAGTCTACGAACAAAATAGAAGAACAGAATTTATTGTTATGGCAGATTTAGGAGAATTGTACAAATTTCAACAATCTCTTTAATTTTCAATTAAGCAGTTAGTCAAATTTGTATTAATCATAAATTGACTAACTGCTTTTATCCAACTAGGAGAATTTTATATACTTGAGAAAACAAAAAAAACCATGCAATCTTCGGACTGCATGGTTTTTATATTTATAGTTGGTTTTGTTCGATCTAGATTTCTAGATTAAAGTTATAATTGTATAAATAGACAATTAGCGTAATGAAAAGGAAGAAACCGATGAAAAAGTACATCATGCAGTAACCTTTCTTTCCAGCCCTTTCAATTTGATCTGACATTTTATAATAGTTTTATTTTATTCTTAAATGACGGGAGAAAATTAGTTTGATTTTTTCCATTTTGAAATAAACCCCTAAACGATTGACCGATAGGGAATTTAGTTACAAATGTTAATAGAAAAAATTAGAATAATTCCGTCGAACTACTGATTGCTGCAAAGTAAATAAAAAATTAGCTAAAATGCTTGGAACTTACCGTAAAATCATCAGCCAAAATAGATTTTCGCCTCCGTCAAATTGGCTTAAGATCAATACCATAGAAATGCACACAGGAGGTGAGCCACTTCGTGTCATAACAAATGGCTTTCCAAAACTCAATGGTAATAGTGTTTTGGACTATAGAAATGATATAAAAAATCGATACGATAACTTGAGAAAAAGCCTAATGTTCGAACCACGTGGCCACGCCGATATGTATGGTTGCCTTCTGGTGCCTCCTAACGATGAAGGCGCGGATTTTGGGATTATTTTCATGCACAATGAAGGATACAGTACAATGTGCGGTCATGCAATCATTGCGATTACCAAATTGGCAGTTAAAATGGAATGGGTTCCTTTAACTTCACCCGAAACAAAGGTGGTAATAGACGCTCCTTGTGGAAGAATTAATGCTTATGCTGTCATTGAAAAGGAAGAAGTCGCCAATGTTTATTTTCATGGTGTGCCTTCATTTGTGTTGTATGAAAATCAAACATTGAAGGTGCCGAATTTAGGAACAGTCCAATTTGACATTGCTTATGGTGGAGCATTTTATGCCTATGTCAATTCAGATTCGCTTGGCCTAACTTTAGAACGAGAAAATTATAATGAAATCATACAAAAAGGCATGGCTATAAAAAGAGCAATTATGGCTTCGGATTTGAAAATTGAACATCCGTTTGAGCCAGATCTAAGCTTTTTGTATGGAACAATTTTTATTGGTTCTCCTGTCAGTGAGAAGGTTGATAGCCGGAACGTTTGTGTTTTTGCAGATGGGGAAGTAGACCGCTGCCCTACAGGTTCAGGAGTTTCTGGTAGAATGCCTTTGCATTTTAAAAGAGGAGAAATTCAAATAGGGGAAGAGATGGCAATAGAAAGCCTAATTGGAACTGTTTTTAAAGGATCTGTCCTTGAAAATATTCAATTTGGTCCATACCAAGCAGTGATTCCAAAAGTGGAAGGAAATGCATTTATCACCGGTCAAAATGAATTTTACTTGAACCCGAAGGATCCCCTTGTCGATGGTTTTTTTCTCCGTTAAAAATACTGATTTATTAAATAGACTTGCATTGTTCCTTCATCCACTTCTTTTCGTCTTCGTCTAGGTGTTCAGAGAGTAGGCGCTGTACTTTTTCATGGTAATTGTTCAACCAGTTTACTTCTGCTTTTGTCAAAAGATGATGTTGAATAAGTTTTTGATCTATTGGGAAAAGAGTTACAGGCTCAAAACCCAGGAAAGTCCCAAATTCATTTTCCTCAACTTTCTTACAAACCACAAGGTTCTCAATTCTAATTCCATACTCACCGGTTTTATAAAAGCCGGGTTCATTAGAAGTTAGTGTTCCTTCTAAAATAGGAGTTACTCCCCTACTCGTCACTGCGCTTGCCGCAAAGCCTTGTGGAGGCTCGTGGACATTCAAAAAGAAGCCAACTCCATGTCCGGTCCCGTGACCGTAGTTTAATCGTGCCTTCCACAAATGCATTCTTGCCATTGCATCCAATTGGAGACCCATAGTCCCTTTTGGAAACACTGCTGAATCTAACTGAATATGACCTTTCAGAACAAGAGTGAAATTGGTTTTTTGTTCCTCTGTCGGTTCACCAATGGCAACGGTCCTAGTGACATCCGTAGTCCCGTCAAAGTATTGACCTCCAGAGTCCAATAAGAGGATTCCTTTGTCTTCAATTTCCGCGCAAGTTTCTTCTTTAGCATGGTAATGTACAATGGCACCATTGCCATTATAACCAACGATCGCATCAAAGCTTTCGCCGAAATAGTCTGCTTGTTGACTGCGGAAATTCGCCAGTACTTTGGCCACTTCGGTTTCCTTTACTTTCCTTTGTTTTACCGTTGCAAAAAGCCATCTAAATAGCTTAGTCAAAGCGACTCCGTCTTTAATCATCGCATTTTTAATATGCTTTATTTCACCCTCGTTCTTAATGGCTTTTAAATGAAGAGGAATGGTCGGACCTTCAATAAGTTCCTTCGATTTTAGAGCGCTATAGACCAAGTAATTGCAATGAGAAGGATTCACGAGGATTGGTCCGGAGAATTCAAAAGCATTTATAAAATCCAAAACACCATTGTATGAACTGATATGGATATTGTCTTCTTTAAATACCTCGACTAATTCTGGGTTTACTTTTTCTTTTTCGATTAAAAAATGCACCTTATTCAATCCGATCATTAGGTATGAAATACTCACGGGATTGCATTCTACATCAGAAGACCGAATATTTAGTGTCCAGGCGATATCGTCCAATGTACTAATCCAGTGGTATTTAGCACCTTGCTCTTTCATTTTGGTGCGAATCTGTTCAATTTTTTCGTTTCGGGAAATACTGGCAAATTTGATATCGTGCTCGAAAATAGTTTTTAGTGGAAGGCTTGGACGGTCGGTCCAAATTGGGGCTAGCAAATCGATATCCTCTTTAACGTTTATTCCAACAGGCTTTAATTCCTCTTTAATCTTTGTGATTTGGCCATAAGAAAATAAGATGCCATCGCAAGCCACAGTACTTCCGGCCGGAATCACTTTCTTTAACCAAGAAATATGTTCTGCGGAATGAGGTACTTTAAGTTTATGTAAAATCATATCCGAATCCGCTAATTCCTCTTCTGCCTGAATGAAGTACCTTGAATCCGTCCATAAGCCAGCATGGTCCTGAGTGATAACGACAGTACCCGCTGATCCAGTAAAGCCCGATATCCATTCTCTGCCCTTCCAATGACCTGCAAGGTATTCACTTTGATGAGGATCACCACTGGGGATAATATATGCATCTAGATTTGAAGTTTTTAAAGCATTTTGCAACAAATCAATCTTTTTTTGGGTATCCATACAGGTTATTTTTAGATAGAATGAATTATTTTTTACTTAATTTGAATGTGGAATTTACGTAAAGTTTTCCCTTTTATTGAAAATATAAGGCGTAAAAAGAAACAACATATTTAAAAATATCGTATACATTATAAATTATCTTAACATATTTGGCATATTTTTTGATAGAAAATTTGCCCAAAATGTGGACATATTAAGGAAAATGATTTATATTGTGAGAGAATAAACAAAAAGATAACTCTATATCCTTCTATTTCCGTTCAACTTATTCATAAACAAAAACAATTGACTCTGAGCAGCACTGCTTATACGCTAAGGTATTTGTCCTTAGGGCTGTAAGTTCTACTGAAACCAAGAAAACAAAGTTTTTGAATTTATTGTTCACCTTTCGGAGAATGGAAAATTTGCATGATTTTGAATTAAAAATATCCTGTGAACTGTAACATACTTCCGTAGAAAACCCAGGTTTTAAGATGCTAAAGCAACACTTAAGTCACAAATTACTTCAAAAGCTGTCTCCTCAACAGATTCAGTTGATGAAGTTGCTTCAAATCCCTACCGCTACGTTAGACCAAAGGATAAAAGAAGAATTAGAAGCCAATCCAGCATTGGATGAAGGCGAAGAGAACGAAGAAATTGTAGATGAAGAAACAAAATTTGCTGAAGATGAAGGCAAAGAGGAAATTAAAGATGAAACCACCAGCGATGATGAGTTTGAATTAGACGACTACCTAACGGAATACATCGAAGACGATCCCACCAGTTACAAATTAAAAGTTGACAATTATTCAGCAGATGATGAGGACAAGACTGTACCTATTGCAGTACAAGACACCTTTCATGAATATCTTGAACAACAATTAGGAATGCTAAAGCTTCCTGATGAAAGACAAGTTAAAATTGCGGAGCAGATCATTGGTAGTATTGATGACGACGGATATCTCAGGAGAGAACCGATTGCAATCATTGATGATTTAATGTTTGCGCAAAACGTAACGACAACAGAAGAAGAAGTTTTAGGAATATTGTCAAAGATTCAACACTTTGATCCACAAGGGACCGGAGCAAGAGATTTGCGTGAATGCCTTTTACTTCAATTGCGCACAAAATTTGAACTTGCAGAAGAGACAGAGGATTTAGAAAATTTGCCTGTCTTGAAAATGGCAATAAAAATTATCGGAGATTATTTCAATGAATTTTCTAAAAAGCATTATCAGAAATTGCAAAGATATTTAGGTATCAATGAAAAGCAATTGAAGCACGCTATTGATGAAGTTCTTAAATTGAATCCAAAGCCAGCTAGTGGTTACAAAGGCAGTGGTACAAGATCAACCTTATACATTGTTCCAGATTTTACTATTGTCAATAGAGATGGAGAATTGGAGTTGAATTTAAATTCAAGAAATGCTCCGGATTTGAGAATCAATGAGCATTACAAAGACATGCTCAAAACCTACAAGGACAATAAGAAGGCAAAGAAATCTGTGAAGTCAGAAAAGGAAGCGGTTATGTTTATCAAACAAAAAATCGATTCTGCAAAATGGTTCATAGATGCCATCAGACAACGTCAATCTACAATGTACAAGACGATGTATTCTATCATGCAATATCAATATGATTTTTTCCGTACAGGAGATCAGAAGAAATTGCGTCCAATGATTCTGAAAGATATTGCAGACATTACGGGTTTGGATATTTCAACAGTATCGCGTGTTGCGAATAGTAAATTTGTTCAGACAGAATATGGAACGAAACGATTAAAAGATTTCTTTTCAGAGTCTTTACAAACAGATAGTGGACAAGAAGTTTCAACACTAGAAGTCAAGAAAATATTGACAGATATTATTGAAGCAGAAAATAAGAAAAAGCCATTTTCTGATGAGAAACTGAAAAACATTTTGCGAGAGAAAGGCTATAATATCGCAAGACGAACTGTAGCTAAATATCGAGAACAATTAAATGTGCCTGTTGCACGATTAAGAAAAGAACTTTAAGATTATAAGAAAAATATTACATTTAAAACGAAGAGCCGAAGTAATTAATTTGCTTCGGCTTTTTCTATGGCTTCCAAAATAATCTGGCAAGACTTATCGATTTCTTCATTTGAAATAGTAAGTGGAGGAGCAATTCGCAATGACCGATCATTGAATAAAAACCAATCTGTTATCAAACCCTTTTCTAAGCAAATTTTAATTACTTTTTGAACGAAATCAAAATCTTTCAATTCTACTGCCATCATTAATCCTGCACTTCGCACTTCAATTATGGATTCGTGTTTTAGTAATTTTAAAAACAGTTTCTCCTTTTCAAAAACCTTTTCAATAATATTTTCTTCGAGCAGTGTTTTCAATGTAGCCAATGAAGCAGCACAACAAACAGGATGGCCTCCGAAAGTAGTAATATGTCCAAGCAATGGTCCATGCGACAAAGTTCCCATGATTTTTTTCGAAGCAATAAAAGCACCTATTGGCATTCCACCTCCCATACCTTTGGCCAATAATAAAATGTCAGGAACAGAATCATATTGTTGAAATGCAAATAAGCTCCCCGTTCTTCCAAACCCCGCTTGAATTTCGTCAAAGACCAAAAGTGTTCCCGTTTCAGTGCACCTTTTTCTAAGCTTTTTGAGGTAGTCGTTGAACGGTTTTCTTACTCCCCATTCCCCTTGTACGGTTTCTACAAATACTGCTGCCGTTTTATTGGTAATATTTAAAAGACAAGTATCACAATTAAATTCAATGTGTTTTATCCCAGGCAATAATGGTCGATAAGGATTGGTCCAAAAATGTTCACTGTTCAAACTTGCCGATCCTTGAGTACTTCCGTGGTAAGCTTTGCGACAAGAAATAATTTCTTGCCTTCCGGTAAACCGTTTTGCCAATTTCATTGCTCCTTCAGTTGCTTCACTTCCTGAGTTTACAAAGTAAACAGAGTTCAGGTTCTCAGGCAATTGCTTTGCTAGTAAAGTGGCTAATTCGACTTGTGGGCTAAGGACATATTCTCCATATACCAATGTGTGTAAGTATTTATCCAACTGATTTTTGGCAGCAGCTACAACATTTGGATGACAATGTCCTAAACAACTTACTGAGATTCCAGCAATTAGATCTATATAGGATTTTCCATTTTTATCAAATAAATAGACCCCTTCTGCTCTTTCAATTTCCAGAAGCAAAGGATAATCGCTGGTTTGTGCGACATGCTGTAAAAATAGTTGACGTTGATTCGGCATAGTGTGTAAAAGTAAGTAAATCTGGAAAGAGCTGAGGGAAGATAAATTTGAAAATGAAATATCACCCAGATGGGTGAGTTGTTGGACGGCAAATTAAATTACTTTTGGTGAAAAATTTGCAAGATTTTTGTATTTTAATAAAAGAAGGTTGTTTAGAGGTGAATCCGAATAATTTTTGAACAACAATTAAGAATGAAAACAATTTTGCAAGTTTATTAATAGAAGGAAGTATTAACCCCTACCAATGTCAAATATTAAAATACTAATTGTAGAAGACGAAGTCTTAATAGCCGAAGATATCGCAGCTCACCTTAGGAATATCAACTTTGAAGTTGCTGGAATTGCTTATGACAGTGAAAAAGCGATCGATATGTTAAGTAGTCGAACACCAGATGCGGTGCTTTTGGACATCAATATTAAAGGGTCCAAAGATGGCATTGAGATCGGAGAGATTATTAATGCAAGTTATAATTTACCTTTTGTCTATCTGACTTCTTATTCAGACAAAGCGACTTTAGAACGCGCAAAAGTCACCATGCCTTATGGCTATATCGTGAAACCATTTGATGAAAGAGACTTGATGACTTCTCTTGAATTGGCGGTATATAGACATGCTCAAGTAAATAAAAGCGAGTTGCCCACTTTAGAATCGATCAATAAAAATTTGGTTAACCTCATGACCAAAAAAGAATACGATGTTTGCGAAGAGATAATGAAAGGATTGACGAATAAACAGATGGCGGAAGCCCATTTCGTATCTGTGAATACCATCAAATCTCATATAAAAAACATTTACTCAAAACTCGATGTTCACAATCGAACTTCCGTTATAAATAAACTAAAAGAACTCTAATTCTAAGTTTTTTTGTGATCCTAATCTTTGAAATCACCTATACGGGTGGTTTAAATTTCAAACTTAATCTCCATCTTACGGATATAATAAGTCAGATGTCAATTATCTGCTTTTTAAGAATTGAAGAGGACTATATGATAGATTTATCATAAAAAAGATAAACTATTAAGGTCCGCCTTTAACAACATTTTCAAAGTTTGACTACTAGAAATTTCACAAATGGACGCTAAAATAATACAGCTTAATAGCAAGAGAAAAATGAGTATTGAAAACAAAGATTTACCACACCTGGAAATGAATGTTTTAGATATTCTCACTGGGTTAGATGATTTATTGAAAAATCCAGAATCTTTTTTGATTGAGAAAAAACGAGAAATGGGGCTATAATTTAACTGTTGAGCCAACCCCCTTTGTTTTTCCCTTATTTCTGAATTTCTATTTCAGGAATGAAATTTGAATTATATCCTATATCTCAAATAATCTCCCCCTCAAGATTAAATGCTTTTTTTGTCAAAATCTTTTCAAAAAGGACTTTTGAAAGCTATTGAGAGATACTTTTCCCCTCTTTGATCGTTATTGATCAAACTATTTGCATTGGGTATAATTACTACATAGATGAAATTCTTTATAGGAATCATTGGATTTTTAATACTATTCTATTCTTGTAATCCTGTTACAGAACGGCTTCTTAACTTTGAGGTTCATGGTATTGATATTTCGCATCATCAATCCCGTATCAATTGGACGGAGGTGAGTGAGCAAGATATTCAATTTGCATTTATCAAGGCTACAGAAGGAGAATCATATGTTGATAGTATCTTTGGCATTAATTGGAAGGAATCTTCTGATGCCGGGATAAAAAGAGGTGCCTATCATTTCTTTCGCCCAAATTCGGCTGCAGATATTCAAGCTAAAAACTTTATTAGCACAGTAAATCTTCAAATAGGTGATTTGCCACCAGTTTTGGATGTAGAAGTTCTTGGAGATGTTTCTTCGGAAGTTCTTGTACAACGAATTGGTCAATGGCTCAAAATAGTAGAAGATAGATATCAAATCAAACCCATTATTTATACCAATTTGGAGTTTTATTACAAACATCTAAAGCATGAGTTTGATGAATATCCAATGTGGATAGCAAGATATAATGACGAAGCACCTCAACTGAAAATTGGAAAAGAATGGTCGTTTTGGCAGTATGGCAATAGAGGACAAGTGAATGGGATTTCAGGATCTGTGGACCTGAATGTGTTTAATGGCAGAATGGAGGATCTTGAAGATATTTGTATAAAATCCAATAAAACGATCTCTTTCTTGGATAGTTCTCTGGTTGTAAAATGATTTGTAATTGCAGTTAAATAATCCCAAGATTTCTGAAGCCCTTTCCTAGTATTGCGTTTGAGTTAGCGCCCAACCAATCTTCTAAAATGTTTGCATAGATTTTTCTAAAATCAATATCGTAAATCAAATCTCCATTTTCTAAATTACTTAGATTCGGTCCTTCATTATAAAACCCTGCTTTTTTGAGTTTACCTCCAATTAGGTGTACGTTATTGGCTGCTCCATGATCTGTTCCATGATTTCCATTCTGCTTAACCCTTCTTCCAAATTCAGAAAAAGTCATGACCAAAGTATCTTCGAAAAGATTATTTTGTTTTAAATCTTTTGTGAATGCTGCCATTGCTTCAGCGTATTGCTTTAATAATTTTGCTTGCCTCTTTTTTTGGCCAACATGTGTGTCAAAACCTCCATGATTGACATAGTAAATTTTGGTGTCAGCATCCGCGGTGATCAACTTTGCGACTCTTCTCAGTTTGTTTGAAATTTGAGAAGATGGATAATTAACGGTTGACCTATGTGTTTTGTATTTTTCCGCTAAGTAGTCTGCGGAAGATTGTGTGTCGGTTAATGTTTTATATAAGTAAGCAACATTTTCTTCATGCTCATGATCGTGGTGATGAGCTATAGTTTTTAGGAATTCATTCGACGCGGTTCTCTTCAATAAGTTCGGGTCTGCTACAGCAAAGCCACTCCTTTTAGTTCCTTTTAGAGCCATACTCAAATCGTCATCTACTTCAAGAGCATGATGTGCGATATCACAACCCAAACAGTTTTGGTCTAAATACCTTCCCAGCCAGCCACTACTCAGGTATTCATCACTGTTACTACCTGTTTGCCAAATATCCATTGATCTAAAATGCGATCGGTCTGGATTAGGATAACCAACATTGTTGATAATGCTCATCTCTCCATTATCGTATAAACTTTTTAAAGCTTGCATTGCAGGATTGAAGCCAAGTCCGTTGTCTAATTGTATGACTTCTTTCTTGGGGATTGCAACAGTCGGTCTTAGTTGATAATAGATGTCATTGTTGAAAGGGACGATTGTATTTAATCCATCATTCCCTCCTGAAAATTGAACGACGACAAGGATTTTTCCAGACCTGCTACTCATCAGCGGTGTAGAAAATGCTTTCAAAAAATTTGGCAACATCACACTCGTTGAAGCCAAAGCAGAACCCTTTATAAAATTTCTTCTTGATCTTTTCATGTGATTTAATTTTAGCAAAGTTGGTATTCAGGAAGAGTAAGTAATCTCATCGTTAAAATTTTAATGAAGTCCTCTTGATTGCTTTTAATTAAAAAAGGTTGCATCATTTCTCTTGCCAAATTTATTTTGGGTGAAATGAAAAAGTCAGATAATGTTTTCGTGATATTCTCGTAAGAATCTATCCCGCAATATTTAATTAAAGGGTCGAAATCAATTGTTGCATCAATTTTTTTTATGTTTTTTATTTTCCCTTTTGTTTCTAATTCATTTTTTAATTCTAATGAAACATCGGTCGCAAGATAGATGTAATTGGCTAAGTTCAATCGAGTCATAAGCGTCGAATTGTCAATCCATGCTTTTCCTCCTTCCCAGCCTGCGACATTGGGCGGAACAAATAAAACTTGACCCAATGCTTTTTGAATTAGGGCGATAGTTTTAGGATTGTTAAACTTAATATTTAGTCCACGGATCAATCCTGCGATAAGTTCAACTGGAGATTTTATTCTCACACCAATATTTTTAGAATCATAAAACCAATCACTTTCAAAAATACTCCGCATCAATGTTGAAATGTCATAATTAGAGTTGTAAAAAATATCGGACAATTGGTTCACATGCTTTTCATCAACTTTTTCATTTACAAAAAATCGGTATGCCTTCCTGCTGATGAATTGTGCGGTTTCTTTTCTCTCTAAGATTATTTTTAAGATATCATCTCCATCAAAATTCCCTGTTTTTCCCATGAAGGTTTTTCGGCCAAAATCATGCTGCCGTATTTTGAAGATGTATTCGGCTTTCTTATCACTGGACCATCCTGTAAAAGCACGTGCAGCTTCCTTTACGTCTTGTTCTTTATAATGCCCTCTACCTATCGTGAAAAGTTCCATTAATTCTCTGGCGAAGTTTTCATTTGGGCTTGATTTTCGATTTTGTTGATTGTTCAAAAAACGTATCATAGCAACATCTTTTGACATTCCTAAAAGCAAATCGTAGAAATTCCCCAATGCATTTTTTCGAATCGTATTTAATTGCTTAGCTCCAAGTACAGGTTCTTTGGTTATACATGCAAAGTGTCCATGCCAGAATAAGCACATTTTTTCGAGAAAAGGACTTTCGTCTGGGCTGGCCATTCTCTCTACCCAATCTGAACCTTGGTATATCAGTTGAGATTTCGCTTTTTTGTCCAAACGAATTTTCTCTTCCATGCTTAAGTTCTCCATTGTATCTGCCAAAGAGGTAACCTCTTCTCGCAAAACTATTTTTTGAGCTTGGTAGGCTTTGGTGAAAAGGTCATTAATTGCCTTCTTTTTGGTCCAACTCTTTTTTTGTTGCCATTCGGTAGGTGAAAGGCCAAAACCAGCTCTCCAATATATATGTTGAATCATTTTTTCATTTGACATGAAATTCAGTTTTTCTATTTGGACTTTCCAATTTAAAAGAGGTTTAATTGATTCTATGGGTTAACAGAATTGTAACATTCAAAACAACTTAATTATTTCAAGTGCATCAAATTTGTAAATAGATTACTTTTGTGATAAAAAAGTATGAGACTGATATTATTATGCCTAATAAGTTCTTCTTTGATTTTCCTGAGTTGTGGTGGTAAATCACAAACCCCATCTCAAGTCCTAACTCAAAAAGTAGACAAGGAACAACTATCAAAAGAGATTGATGCCATTACCAATGAATTAAAAGAAGCAAGTACCGCACCGATTGATGTTGAGAAAGGGCAATTGTTGATTGATAAAACGAAAATCTATGTCAATACATTTCCGAAAGAGCCTGTTAGTGCGAATTATTTATTTCTTTCTGGGGAGGTTTCAAGAGGGATTGGAAAATTTGACCAAGCGATTGAGATATTTAGAAAGGTGCATATGAATTACCCTAGGAGTAAAAGAGCTCCTCCTGCTTTGTTCTTACAAGCGTTTACCTACGAAAACGATTTAAAAGACATCAAAAAAGCTAAAAAGCTCTATAATGATTTTTTATATAAGTTTGCTGGAGATCCCCTTGAAGAGCAAATTAAGCAGATCCTAACGGTCATAGACAAAAGTCCTGAAGAATTGATAAAGGAGTTCAAAGCGAAGCAAAAGTGATGAATTTATTTCTTATCCGTCCCTTAGAACGAAACTGTAGCGTTATAAATCTGTTAAAAAGTTGACCTTTTGCGGCTAATTTCATTGCATGTCGTTAATAGGAGTGCAATAAAATGCGATAAACCTTATCTTTAAAAGCAAACACGTTATTAAAATAATATCATATGAAACTGTTTAACCTACTTATTCTTGTTTTTTTGACTGGATTTAATGTCCAGGCGCAAGGAATTGAATTTTTCCATGGATCGTTCGAAGAAGCCTTGGAAAAGGCAAAAGAAGAGGATAAGATAATATTTGTTGATGCATATACGACTTGGTGCGGCCCATGTAAGAGGATGTCAAAAACAGTTTTTACTCAGAAAGAAGTAGGCGAGTTTTATAATGAAAATTTCGTGAATCTTAAAATCGACATGGAAAAGCCTGATGGAAGGAAATTTCAGGTTAAATACCCCGTCTCTGCCTATCCAACCCTTTATTTTATAGATGCCAACGGAAAAACGGCAATGAAAGTAAAAGGCGCTCGACAAGCTAAGGATTTTATTGATTTGGGAAGATCTGCATTAGGGAAGATTGACAACAGTGGCGAGTACGCGGAATTATATGAAGGTGGAGATCGAAGTCCAGAATTGATGTACAATTATGTAAAAGCATTGAATAAGGCAGGAAAACCGAGCACGAAAATTGCCAATGAATACATCAGTAGTCAGTCTGATTTGACGACCCCTGAAAATTTAAAGTTTATACTAGAAGCAACAACTGAGGCGGATAGTAGAATTTTTGATTTATTGATTGAGCATAGAGGTAAGATCGAATCAATTGTATCTGCAACAAATGTTGAAAAGAAAATTCATAGTGCTTGTAAGAAAACAGCTCAAAAAGCAGTAGAATTTGAAATGGAAGATTTATTGGTTGATGCCTCTTCGAAAATGAAAAAGCACTGTCCGGTAAAGGCGGAGGAATTTAGTACGAATGAATCTATGCGTTTTTATCATAAAATGGGTGATTCTAAAAAATACTTAAAGACCTGTATGACTTATGTCAAAAAGACTGTCAAAGAAGATGCTCAGAAATTAAATGCCGTGGCGATGGATCTCGATGCTAAGTTTAGCTCTGATCCTAAATGCATGGCTTATGCTGAAAAATTGGCTGCAAAATCGGCATCAAATGGAGGCTTGTTTAATTACTATTATACTTACGCGAACATTTTGAATAAAAATGGCAAGAAATCAGCAGCCTTAGAAAATGCAACGAAAGCAAAGGAATTGGCGAAAGGAGATAAAAGAGCAGAGATGACTATTGATAAATTAATCCAAAGACTTCAAAGCTAAGGGACGGATAAAAATTTGATGAATTTATTTCCGTCAAACGACGAATAAAATATAAAACCACAACACCTGATAAATAGAGAGAAATGATAAAATCGATTTCTGCAATTGCGGCTTTCCTATTCCTAATAGGTGTCGCTCCAGCTTTCGGACAAGGCGGAGTAGCTTTTACAAAAGGATCCTGGTCAGAGATTCAGAAAATGGCTAAGGAAGAAAACAAAATGATCTTTTTGGATGCCTATACCACTTGGTGTGCTCCTTGTAAGAAGATGGATAAGATGACTTTTCCTGACGAAGAAGTGGGTCGTTTTTACAACGAAAATTATCTGAATGTAAAGTTAGATATGGAAAAAGGGGAAGGTCCAGATGTTGCATCGATGTATGGAGTAACGGTTTTTCCTACCTTTTTATTCATCAATACAAATGGAGAAGTAGTGCATCGAAATGCAGGATATTTTGATCCAACTGAATTTATAACATTAGGTAAGGTGGCTAAAGACCCATCGCAAAGTCTTTTTGCAATGGATAAGAAATTTATGAATGGCGATCGCGATCCTGAATTTTTACTTCAATATACTCTTGCTCGTTTTAATGTTCGCGACAACAGTCATATGGCTGCAGCGGATGCCTACATGGCAACCCAAGAAAGTTGGAACAGTCCAGAAAATTTGGATTTTATTTTCAACTATTTAGTAGATGCGGATTCTAAAATGTTTGACCATTTGGTTCAAAACAAGGAATTGTACAATGGGAGATTTGGAAAGCAAAATGTATCGGGTAAAATTCAAGAGTTAATTTATAATAAGATTTATGATACCAAGGAAGATTCAAGCTTGGATCAAATCAAACGTTTGTATGTAAGGGCTTATGGAGAAGAGGAAGGCGCAAAAATGGCTTCTCATTTCAAGTTGACCTTCTACAGACAAGCAGGAGATCGAGAAAATTATGCTTTATCAGCGATCAATCATTTTAAAAAATATAAAAGCAATGACCCAGAGGAATTGAATGAAGCGGCATGGACTTTTTACAATGTAATCGAGGATAAAAAGCAACTTAAGACTGCTTCTAAATGGGCCAAAAGATCAATTAAGTTGGATAGCAATTACCACAACAATGATACGCTTGCGTCTTTGTTATATAAAATGGGTAAGAATAAAAAAGCTTTATTATCAGCTAAATCTGCTATTGAAATTGCTAAGACAAGAGGAGAGGATTTTTCTGCCACCCAAAATCTTATCAACAAAATTAATGGAATGTAATTCCCTTAAATTTTGATTTCCATGTACACCGGACAATGATCCGAATGCTTGGCATCACCCATGTGATAAACTTCTTTTATTTGATCTGCAAGGTTGTCTGATACGGATTGGTAATCAATTCTCCATCCTTTGTTGTTGGCTCTTGCATTTGCTCTATAGCTCCACCAACTGTATTCCGTTTTTTCAGGATTTACATGTCTGAATGAATCCGTAAAACCACTTTTAAACCATTTGGTCATCCATTCCCTTTCTTCTGGTAAGAAGCCAGATGTCTTTTTATTCCCTTTTGGATTGTGAATGTCGTTCTCTGTATGAGCAACATTATAATCTCCAACAATGATTAATTTTGGTCTTTCCTTTTTTAGTTTTTTGATCCACTTATGAAAATCAGCTAAGAACTCATATTTGAAATCCTGTCTGATGTCACCTGTAGTTCCGCTAGGGAAGTAACAACAGAGAACGGTTACCTCGCCAAAGTCTGCTCTGAGAATACGTCCTTCAGAATCGTATTTCTTGATGCCACATCCCGCTTCAACGAAATCTGGTTTTTGCTTACTGAAAATAGCGACGCTACTGTATCCTTTTTTTTCTGCAGAATGCCAATTGTGGTGATAGCCCATTGCTTCTAATTCCTCTACAGGAACCTGCTCCTTATGTGCTTTGGTTTCTTGAAGGCAAAGAACATCAAAGTCGTTTTCTTTCATCCAATCAAAAAATCCTTTTTTAATCGCAGCTCGTATACCATTGACGTTGTAAGAAATGATTCTCATGTTTGTTTTTTTGTAAAACAAAAGTAGAGAAAAAGGTTTTAATAAAAAGGAAAGAAGGATTAATTTCCAATAACAAATTTTTCAGTCAAGAATGTTTCCAGGTTTTTGTTTTCCAGAATAAGCGCATAGATGCCTGAAGACAGATGAGCAAGATCTAAAGATTTTTGCTCACTTATTTCAGATACAAATTCTCTAAGTAACTGCCCATTGGAGGAATATAACTTTACTGTTGTTCCAGGAACATAAAGCAAATCACTTGATAAGGTAATGTAGTTTTCGGTGGCTGGATTTGGGCTAAGACTTATATTGTAACTTTCTTTCGGAGCTTCGCATTCTGCGGGGGGAGCGTATGTGAAAACGGTATTTGTTGGATTTCCGGTTAGACCTCCAATTGGGGCGGATAAGAGTATAGAATTTTCTGTTTTGACAATTCCATCACAACGATTAGTATAGACTGATTTTAGATTCAAACTTTGCAACACTTGGTTCCCTTCAACGGTTAGTCGTTCGAAATTACGTTCCGTCAAATATCCATTGGAATCATAACTATAGTCAGATTTTTCAAAGTACGTAGTTACTTCACCTGAATTGGAGTTAATACTAGAACTTTGATCTAAGGTTCTTTTCCTTTCTCCCAAAGGAGTAATTTCATATTCTTCTCTTGATAGCTCAAACCATGTGTCTGTAGCTACTTGGTAAGTTTCTCTTGATTCCAAAGTATAGTCATCTTCTGTATTTTCGTATTCGTATCGGGTTCTTTCTGTTACGTTATTTGAGGTGTTCAAATTTAAAACTGTTAAAGGCCTACCTTGGCCATCATTTTCATAAGTCTCCTTGCCTTTAAATATCCAGCCTTGATTTCCATTGCTGTTGTAATTTGATTTTTCGATAAGAAAGCCTCTATCATCATAGCTATAATCACTTTTTTCGTCATAGTTACTTCCTGAATTGATTTTGGTGGTAATATTACACATTTCATCTCTTTCGAAATATTCATAGCCTATTAACTCAAGCTCTATTTGATCGTTAATTTGTGTAGGTGTAAATCTTTCAATTTCAATCAAGCATTGATTGTCATCATAAGTGTAAATTCTTTTGGATTGAAGAGAGACAAAATTGTTGTTGTAAGTATCCGTGTAATAATTGTATTCCGAACGCTCATTGAAGTCATTGTAAGTTAAGGTTATGAATAAGGTAGTATCCAAAGCATCGATTGCCTGATCGAAATCCAAGTGTAAGGAAGAAAGCCAATTATCATTTTTATCCCATGTGTGTTCTTGTCTGGATGTTTCTTTCCCGTCAATAAAGAATGATTCACGTGTGACCTTACCCGCTTGGTTATAGCTGTATTTCGTTTCAGTTACTTTGACGATTTGTTGGGTATCTTGATCTCTCTCTGTTTTCTTTTTAGAAATGAGCAATGGGTCTTGAGCCTGCAATATGACAGAAGACGCAAGTATTAAAATGAGGCAAAGTATTTTGGATTTCATAAAACAAAAATTTAGTACACTTTTATCTAAATATACATTTTTTTCAGAAGATTTTATATTGTTATATTCTTAATGATTGAAGGCTTTTTATTTTATGATGAGTCTAGCATATGGCTTAGTGAATCGGTGTTAAAAAGCTATTGGTAAAAAAAAGGTAATACTCAGTTCATAAATTTGAAAAAAATATTCATTAAAATTCAAGTTAGAATTACATCACGCCGCCCAGCCTTCTCGATCCAAACTCCAATACCGAATCGCTTCTTCCAAATGCTCCAAATGAATGTTTTCTGAAACGTCTAGATCAACTCTCGTTCTGGCTGCTTTTAATATGTGGCCATAATTATTATGGCCTTTTTGCAGATAACACGTATTCTTTTACCAACCTAAACTTTCGTAAGTAACATCTTGGGCAAAAGCTAACTGTTTAAAGTTATAGTTTTGAAAAAAAAAATCTAAAGATAACATCGCTGCATTTCTTCCAGTATAGGATTGAATCTAAAAGTTATAAAATTGCGTCGGCAACAACATATTGTAAAAAAAATAATATTTATGGCATTGATATTGTTTAGGTATTAGTTATCAAAATTTTTCCAACTGATGAAGCTTAAGTTAATATGCCTATTGTTTTTCATTACTGCTCAATTAAGTATTGTCGTAGGGCAATCATTTGAAAGCGGCTGTGTAATGGGAAATTTTGGTGTGGATGCAGATATTTTATCCAATGGATCTCAATATGGAGGTGGTGTAGGAATTCCAAATTCTGATGATTGGTTTAAGGATGAAGTTAATAATGCTGGATTGGGTATTGGTATAATAGATACTTCTGATTGGGAAAATATGTTGGCTAGGTTGCAAAATGGCGAAAACTTTTCATTTAGCAGACAAATGAATATTGAACCAAATTCTTTGGTAGCAGGAAGGAGAGTCATTGACGCCATTTATAGCAGAGATTATGTTAACAACGATGTAACAAGTTTTGTGACTGGTAATAAGAATGGAGACGATCCGTCTCAGTGGAATACTGGTACTTCGATCGTTTCCAACAAAACAGATATAGTAGATGCATTTGGTCATCTTCGAAGAGATGGACTTTTGGGAACAGACTCTTTGTTGTTATTTGTTGGATTTTCAAGGACAGGCTCAAATGGATCTTCGAATGTCGATGCTGAATTATTTGTAAATGAAATGGCGCATGATGCTGTTACTGGAATGACTTCAGGGGGCCCGGATGATGGTCACATTGCATGGTCATTTAATCCTGATGGTTCGACTCAGACAATTGGAGATGTAATCGTTGCAGCGTCTTATAGTGGTAGTGGAATACCTGTTGCAGAAATTAGAATATGGATGCGTAAAACAGATTGGGAAAGCATTATCCCTACTGCATTTAATTTTACATCACAATTTGAAAACTCAAGTACTGGTAATTTTGGATATGCTGAAATCACCCCTTTGGGAGGAAGTACTTTTGGCTGTGGAATTGGAAACGAAGGAAGTGGTGGAATATCAGGGGAAACTACTGGCCCTCCTTGGGGAACATTTGATGGAACTTGGGAAGCCAATTATTCTGAAAAACATTTTTTTGAAATAGGTATAAATTTAACAAAACTAGGAATCGATCCTAGTCAAATTCCGGGAGCTACTCCTTGTGACGACATCTTTAAATCTGTCCTTTTTAAGTCAAGATCTTCTGTTTCTTTTTCCTCTAGTCTGAAAGATTTTGTTGGGCCTTTTAACTTTAAAGCACTGGCCAATAATCAACCTTATATTGTCGGTGATACCTTAGATTGCGCTAATCCAATTGGTATATTGAACCAAGAAAGTCCTGGGAATGGAACAACCTTCTCCTGGACTACAATTGATGGATTAATTTTATCAGATACAACTCAAGAATCAATTACAATTGGGAGCCCAGGCACCTATATTGTTTTTAGTTCTCCATTAGAAGGATGCGATTTTTTAGCGGATACAATTTATGTACCCATTGATACTTTGTCGCCTATTGCTTCTACACAAAATGATACTTTTTTCAATTGTGCCACTCAAATAGATCTACAGGCATTTCCAGATAACTTATATTACTATTGGGAAGG
>CALIAG010000185.1 GCA_938041325.1 uncultured Saprospiraceae bacterium
GCAACAGCAAGTTCAAATTTGCCAGTCAGTTTCAGCATAGTATCGGGTCCAGCATCAATTTCAGGAAATACAATTACCCTAAGTGGAAATGCAGGAACGGTCACTGTACGTGCTAGTCAAGGAGGGAATGCACAATACAATCCCGCGCCTAATGTAAATAGAACTTTTACAGTTTCTGCTCCAGGACTTCTAAACCAAACCATCAGCTTTCCAGCGATTGCTGACCGTACAACAACTTCGCCACCATTTGAATTGAGCGCAACAGCAAGTTCAGGTCTTCCGGTTTCTTATACGGTTCTATCTGGTCCAGCTGCGGTATCAGGGAATGTAGTTTTCTTAAATGGGAATACAGGAACGGTGAGTATACGTGCAAGTCAAGGTGGAAATGCCCAGTACAATGCAGCGCCAAATGTCACAAGAACTTTTGATGTTACGGAAGATACTGGACCGGGTAATTATTGCAATTCAATTGGAGAACAACCTTGGGTGGAATGGATTGAGAATGTAGAATTTGGAGATATAAATAATGAATCTTTTAAAGAAAGATATGGAGACTTTACCAACTTAAGTACGGATGTAACAGTTGGGAATACTTATCCAATTGCACTTACGCCACAATTCTCTTGGTTGGCTTATAATGAATATTGGAGAGTTTGGATAGATTTCAATAGAGACGGAGATTTTGCGGATTCAGGAGAACGAGTGTTAAATCAGAACAGTTCAAATTTTGATTTAATAACTGGGAATATTACGATCCCAGCGAATGCTTCTGCTGGCTCAACAAGAATGAGAGTAGCGATGAAAAATGGTTCTTATCCCGGACCTTGCGAAACCTTTGTACTTGGAGAGGTAGAAGATTACACCGTCAATATTATAAATGGTGGCGGTGGTGTCATTACTTACAATTCATGTCCGAACGACATTACAGTTACGGCCAATGCCGGGGCTACAAGTGCTCAAGTTACTTGGACGCAACCGAGTGCAAGCACAACTTGTCCAGAGGGAGGAATCAGCGTATCTCAAACGCAAGGTTCTGCAAGCGGAAGTTCGTTTACCATTGGTCAACATCAGATCACTTATAACGCGACAGACAATTGCTCTAATGCAAGAAACTGCGGTTTTACAATTACTGTCCTAGAAGACTCTCCAGCTTGTAATAACGTAACTTCAGGTGGTACAATTGCTGGAAGTCAAGCCAATTGTGGAGCGTATGATCCAGCTACAATTACCAATTCTCAAACTCCAACAGGCGGTTCAGGAACCATTCAATATCAATGGCAAAGATCGACCTCAGGTGCTGGTGGACCTTGGACAAATGTCAGTGGAGGAGGGCGAACTTATAATCCAGGAATGATTAGTCAAAGCACTTGGTACCGAAGATTATCCAGAAGAGCGGGTTGTACCGATTACGATGGTGTCTCGAATGTCATCATCAAAGAGGTGAGCAATTGTGGTTCTGGCTACTGTGAGAGTTCAGGTTCTCAACCATGGATAGAATGGATGACACAAGTTACTTTTGCAGGAATTGACAACGAAAGCGCGAAAGAACAATACGGTAATTTTACCAGCCAAACCGCTCAAGTGGTTCGAGGAAACGCTTATCCATTTTCGGCAAGTTTAATTTTTAGTTGGGATCAATTTGATGAGCATTTTAGAGTATGGATAGATTATAATCAAGATGAAGATTTTGATGATGCTGGAGAAATGGTTTTGCAAGGAATAAGTCCTGCAGGCAATCCTCCTGCAACACCTGCCGGATTATCAGGTAGTATTTCTATTCCAAGTTCTGCTTTGCTCGGGACTACTCGGATGCGTGTTGCTATGAAACGTGGATCCTATGCAGGGCCTTGTGAGGATTTCGTATTCGGGGAGGTGGAAGATTACTCGGTGAATATCTCAGGTAACTCGCCACAAGCTTTGGTTATTCCAGAAGTTTTGGATTTGAAAGCCGCTCAACGACAATTAAGCATAGACTTGCAATGGACGACCAATACGAGTTTCAAAACAGATCGATTTGTAATTGAAAAATCAATAGATGGACAGGAATTTGAAATGCTTAGTCTTTCTGAAAATATAGTTGACACGGACGATCCTTATCAATATAATCTAGTGGATGAATTGCCACATTTAGGAATGAATCATTATCGGATAAAACAATTTTTGAGTGACGGACAGGTTCGGTTTTCTGAGATTAGATCGATAGAAATCAATGTTAGCGATAAAGATTATCTTTTGTATCCTAACCCTGCAAGTTCGGTTCTTTTTGTCGATCTTAAAAAATTCGCTGGAAGGTCTGCAATCGTGCAGGTTTTTAATGCATTTGGGCAGCCAGTAGATTCTCGGAAAATCAATTTAATTGAAAATGAAGTATCCATTGACTTGAGCAGTTATCTAAACGGAATATATACCATCAGTATTCAAGTAGATAATTTGAAAAGATACGGGACTCATTTTGTGGTAAATAAAAATTACTAAACGCCTTTAATAAATCATTAGAAGGTCAATAAAAAAAGGCAGGCAGTTATAGAAACTGCCTGCCTTTTTAATATTTATAACATTGAATTATTGAGACCAAGTCGTAGGTTCTCGATCCCATCGATGAGATTTTAATTTTTGAACCAAATCACTTGGAAGTTTTTTACCATCACTACAATCGCAATTTGCCTTTACATGTCTAGCCTGACGCATACCTGGTATGATGCTACTAACGATTGGGTTTTCTAAAATGAAACGCAAAGCAGCTTCGGGCAATTCCAATCCTTCCGGTAAGTCTTTTTTTATTTGTTCAGCATGATCTACAGATGAGTTCAGGTTTTCTGGAACGAAATAAGTGCCGCGCCAATCATCCTTAGCAAAGGTAGTCTCCTTGGTCAGTTTTCCCGTTAAGGTACCTTCATCAAAAGGAACTCTAGCAATAACAGCAATATCCATTTCTTCGCATAAAGGGAAAAGTTCATCTTCTGGAGCCTGATCAAAAATATTATAAATGACTTGTATGGAATCTATGGCTCCTGTGCGAATACTATTTAAACAATTTTCAGGTTCCCAACGATTAACGGATATGCCGACAGCATCTATTTTGCCTTCCGTTTTTAAATCTTCCAATGCTCTTTGCCATTCTTCTTGATTGGCCCAACTGTCTTCCCAAACATGGAACTGGATCAAATCAATTTTTTCAAGCGCCAAGTTTTTTAAACTTTTCTCTGTGTATTCCTTGATGTGTTTTGCTGGAAAACAATCCTTCAAAAGGAAACCACGTTGAGAAGGCCATTTAAAATTCATGGGTGGAATTTTGGTTGCAGCCCATATTTTTGTTGAAGGATGTCTCTTCATCAATGCAGCAAGCAATTGTTCAGACTTACCTGATCCGTATCCCCATGCTGTATCAAAGAAATTACAACCAAGTTCAACAGCCAAATCCAAAGAAGTATGGTGTTGATCATCTGTGGTGCCTTTCCAGTCGCCTCCCATGCCCCACATGCCGTAGCCTATTTCAGAGACTTGCCAATTGGTCCTTCCAAATTTTCTGAGTTTCATTTTCTAATCTTTTTGTATTCATTTAATGAAAGTGAATAAGCATGTTTATCATCTTTTTCATGTTTTACAGATTTTGTAAGTTCCCAGGAATCAAAATTGATTTTTGGGAAAAAAGCATCTCCTTTAAAAGAATGATGAACGATTGTAAGATACAAGTAATCTGCAATTTCAATAGTTTGTTCAAAAATGTTTTGACCACCCAATATGAAAATTTCTTCTTCCTCCTTTAATAACTTTAGAGCCTCTTCAATACTATTTGCTGTTTCAATATTTTCGTCCGAAGTATAATCTTTGCGTTTTGTCAAAATGATATTCCTTTTCTCAGAAAGTAATTTATGTTCTGATTCAAAACTGACACGTCCCATAATAAAAGAGCTGTTTTTTGTTACATTTCTGAAGTTTTCCCAATCAACAGGTAAGTTCCAAACCAGCTTATTGTCTATTCCTATTACATTATTCTCACTCATCGCGGCGATTAAAGATATCTTATGCATTATTTTTTTTGGTTTAAGCTAATTGAATATTGTCACAAAAACTGGAATCAAGCATTAATTGAAAATCAGCTCAAATTTAAGCGTATTCTAAGGTAAAAAAGCAAATAAACCGTACAGAAACAGCAAAGAATTCAAATGGAAGAGTAATGTAAAAACATTGTGGCATGATTATTTCAATTTTTGTATTGAGAAAAATCAATATATCGGTTCTTACTTTAAAAAAGACGCCGAATAGAGAAAACTAATATTACTTGAGTTCCATTCAAAAAAATAGCGCCAATATCAATTTATCAATTCTGGATGATCAGAGTTTGTTAAAGCAGATTGTTGAAAACAGTCCAATGGGAATTGTCATTACTGGTCATAAGAGCAGTGCGATTTTGGATTGTAATCAAGCTTTTGCTGAAATGCTAGGCTATTCAATTGAGGAAATGTGTTCGAAAAGGTCGGTTGATATTTCTCATCCTGAAGACAGAAAACTTCATGTGGATGATGTAGAGGAAATGACCAAAGGGAAAAAGAAAATCACAAAAATTGAGAAGCGGTATCTGCATAAAGATGGGCAGATCGTCTGGGCAGAAATAAATATCTATTTTTCTTTGAATGAAGTTGGTGAAATCGCTTATGATATTTTGATGGTAAATAATATTACCGCAAAGAAAGAAGCAGAATCGAATTTAAAAATCAGTGAACGAAATTTTGATATTCTTTTTGATAAAGCGCCTTTTCCATTAGCAATAATTAAAGGTGGAAGATTGATTGATATAAATGGTTCTTTATGTCAGTTACTCAATTACAATTCTAAAGAAAAATTAATTGGTAAAACCTTAATTGATATTTCTCCGGAATACCAATTTTGTGGTTCCAAAACGATTAATAAAATAGTCAACCAGACTCGTAAGATTACAAGAGGTGAATGCACGAACTACGAATGGTTGCACATCGATAAAAATGGAATAAGTATTCCAGTCAGAACTTATCTCAATGCAGTAGATATTGAAGGAGAAACCTACGCTCTTGCATTGTGGCATGATTTGAGAAAAGAAAAAGAAGATCAAAATAAGATAAACGACCTTCTTGATAAGTTGATGTTGAAAAATGAAGAATTAGAATCAGTGGTCGAACAAAGAACCATCGCCTTGGAAGAATCCAATATGGACCTTACAAGATCCAATAAGGATTTGGAGCAATTCGCTTCTGCAGCATCGCATGATTTGCAAGAACCACTTAGAATGGTGAGTAACTTCTTACAGATTTTAGAAAGACAATTTTCTGAAAAGCTGGGAGATGAAGGAAGACAATATATTCATTTTGCTGTAGATGGCGCCAACAGAATGTCAAAGTTGGTTGAAAGTTTACTCCAATTTTCAAGGCTTGGTAAAGCAGGGAATGAACTTCGCAAAACGGATTTGAATAATATTATCCATAGTAAAGTCTTGGACTTAAGTAAAAGGATTGAGGAGAAAAATGCATCCATCCTACTTTACGAACTGCCACATGAAGTGCTCTGCGAACCCAATCAAACTGCACAACTATTTTTTAATTTGATTAATAACGGAATCAAATTTAATAAAAATGAAAACCCTCAGATTACGATAAAATCAGAAGAACACCAGGATCACTGGCTTTTTTCTGTGGAAGATAACGGAATTGGAATTGACCAAAAATACAAAGAACAAGTATTTGAAGTTTTCCAACGATTACACCGAAAAGAAGAATTCGAAGGCACAGGAATAGGACTATCTCTTTGCAAAAGAATTGTAAACCTTCACAAAGGTGAAATCTGGTTTGACTCCGAAAAAGATAAGGGTACCACATTCTATTTTACATTGCATAAAAATTAACCATTATGGCTAAACCAATAGAAATATTATTAATAGAAGACAATGAAGGCGATATTCTATTAACAAAGAAAGCCTTTGAAGACGGTAAAATTCGAAACAACCTCAGCGTTTGTAGAGACGGTGAGGAAGGACTTGAGTTCTTATATAAAAGAGGTCAATTCGAAGGTGCTGTAACACCAGATTTAATTTTATTAGATCTGAATATGCCGAAATTGAACGGCCAAGAAGTTTTGGAAAGAATTAAAAACGACGAAACTTTAAGCTCTATTCCAGTTGTGATATTAACGACTTCTGATTCAGAAGAAGATATCATGAAAAGTTATAAGCTTCACGCAAATAGCTATATCAAAAAACCGGTTGATTTCTTCCAGTTTTTAGAAGTAGTAAAGGAAGTTCAAAACTACTGGTTCTCTATCGTTCGCATTCCTAATAATGCGATGGTAGGTGTAGATTAGACTTCAGTCGATTTAAAATATGAAGCAAGCTTTATGGTTTGTTTTCAATTCAAAAGGAATGTTTGAAAAAACATTCCTTTTGCTATTTGTAAAAGCTAGGTAAAACAAAAGAGATACTATAAGCATCGACGAGTAGTTTCAATGAAGGATTAAGAAAATTATTCATTCAATTTTCTAGTTAACTTAATTCCTTGAACCACTTATTTGCACCACCGCCCTTAAATTGCGATATTGCCCAATCATAAAATATGTTTATTCTTAACCATACAATTAAAAAGGTAAATGGCAGATCCAAAAAAAGGTAAAAATCAATTAAATATAGAGTTACCAGAAGAAATTGCGGAAGGAGTATATTCCAACTTGGCTATAATATCTCATTCCCACACTGAATTTGTACTGGATTTCGTAAGATTGATGCCTAATGTTCCAAAAGCTAAGGTAAAATCTAGAGTAATTTTAACTCCACACCACGCGAAAAGACTTTTAAAAGCTTTGGTTGATAATGTAAATAAGTTTGAGGCGCAATTTGGTCAAATCCAAGGACCAGAGGAAACAGCTTATCCACCAATGAA
>CALIAG010000186.1 GCA_938041325.1 uncultured Saprospiraceae bacterium
AAAAAAATCCCCAGCTTCACGATAAAAGCTAAGGGACACCTTACATTTCTGTAAGAAAATATATAATAGAAATTGGTTTTTGACAAAAAATGCTACTGTCCCGCAGGACATCCAAAGTCCTTTCTCAATTTAGGGGAACCATGAAAAGTTTTTGACGGAATGATATATGAAATAGTCAATCCTCCAACCCAGTAAATATCCTGCGCTTGGGAATTTCCTCTTTTTTCTCCTGTCTCAATAATCCGTGGATCATCTTGAATTCCAGGTACTTCATCTCCTCGATAACTCACATTAGCAGCGAGTTGGCCGTTGCCTGCAGCCAAGTCTGTGAAATTGACATAGGTAGTCGATACATCGTCGATGTAGTCTGTAAATGTTGTTCTGATACCCACGTCTACTCCAAGATTAATGTGTTCGGAAATCTTGAATCTTAAACCACCTCCAACAGGGATGGCAAAAGAGAGCAAGCGGTACTTATTGGGGCGACCCTCCAGTCCCTGCCCCTCAGTACCCAATGGTTGTAATTCTATGATTTGTCCGTTGTACACCGTTTCTGGTTTGAAATAAAAGGTGGAAGCACCAGCATATAAATAGGGCTGTATGCGACTGTCATCTCCTAAAAGATTCCATTCTAAATTAGCGCCAAGCTCAAATAAACGAGATCGAAAACTTAAATTTCTAGCTTGTAAATATTCTATTTTAGAATCAGCGTCGTCACCCGAAAGTGTTCCATAATTGGCCATTACTTTGAAACCTAATTTTGAACTTATGCTTTTGCGATAGAAAATTCCCAATGCTTGATGCAACGGACCCGTAGAAATCCGATTATTGTTGGGAGTTAAATCGCCTTGATAAGTAGAGGCTCCAAAAAGTAAACCTACTTCTTGATTATATTGAGCATTGACGACAAAGGGTAGACCTAATACAATTAGAATTACGATACGCTTCATTATGGGTATAATTGAAAGTTGAAAAATAGAAGCGTAAAGTCTTTATATAGGTCTTATTTTTGAATGGTGAAAAAAACGAGCTTGAGATGCTCTGAAATTCCAATGGTTTATAAACGCCAGTGAAATAAAAAAAATTGTGGAAGAAAAAAATATATTTCGAAATGTCAGCAATCCGTATTATTTCGCCAATCAATTTCACTAATTTTAGCCAAACATAAATACCACATCATGTATAAAACATTAATCTCCCTATTCACTTTTTGCTTTTTGGCCCTTAGCATTAATGCACAAGCGCCTACTGTAGTCTCGGTTTTTCCTAATAACATGGAAAATGCTGCAGAGAAAGATGTCAGGATAAAAGTGGTTTTCGATCAACCTATTGATCAAACAATAGTGGATTATACACAATTTAGAATTTTTGGAAGATGGTCAGGACCTTCTGCTTTTGCATTTACTGTTTCTGATGATAAAAAAGAAATAGAGATGATTCCGGAAGACGATTACTTTTCTGGAGAATGGGTGACCGTGATGCTTTCCAAAGGAATTAAATCTGAATCGGGGGAATTTATGGAAACAGGATACTCGTGGAATTTTTGGATCAAAACAGCTCCCGGAGATTTGACCCAAGAGATGACCAAAACCATTCAGCTACGTGAACCAGGCGAAGGTTGGTTGCAAACTTACGGCGCTTATGCCGGTGATTTGAATAACGATGGATTTTCTGATTTAACAACAGTAAATGAAAATTCAGATGACTTAAGGATTTTTCTCAATGATGGTACTGGAGACTACACAGAAGGAGAGCATATTTATTACGATATGGGGTCATCCACTCCAAGTCCGAATGAAGGAGCTGACTTCAATGGAGACGGAGAAATTGATTTAGCAGTTTGTACTGCTCATGACAATAGTATGAGAGTATTGATGGGCAATGGAGATGGAAATTTCTATTCAATGGATAATTATTCAACTGGAGATGCAGCACGTGGCCTAGGCGTTACTGACATAGAAGGAGATGGAGACGATGACATTATCATAGCAAATCGAGTTTCAAGTAATTTGTCTATTTATACGAATGATGGTTCTGGTAATTTTGTTGAAACGAATATCAATCCAGACGGAAGTGGAGAATCAGGTCTCTCAATTGCAGATGCAAACAATGATGGAATTCACGATCTTTTTATAGGAATGTATTCAAGTAATGAAATTGCAATTATGCTAGGAGATGGAAATGGGAATTATACCATGTCTGATAAAAAATCAGTAACGGGATCTCCGTGGATGATTGCAGTGGGGGATGTAAATAATGATGGTTTTGCAGATGTGGTTTCTGCTAACTCAAATGGATCGAATTCTGTTTGCCTTTTTGGTGATGGCCAAGGCGGATTATCTTTTCCAACCAACTATTTTGGAACTGGAGCAGGATTTCCTTTAGCGATTGACTTGGGGGACTTAGACGGCGATGGTGATTTGGATATGGTGACTACAAATTATTCTTCAGCCAAATATCAGATTTTTGAAAATACTGGCCAAGGTGCTTTTGAATGGCACAATAATTTAGTCAGTCCACAAAACGCAAGCTGCGCAATTTTGCACGATAGAGACAATGATGGAGATCTGGATATTTCTGGAACAGATGAAAGCGTAGATGTGTTAATTCTCTTTACAAATCCAGGAGCAACTGTAGCCAATACAGAAATTGAAAAACTAAATATAGATATATCGATTAGTCCTAATCCTCTAATTGACTTTACAAATATTTCTTTGACATTAGAAGAGAAGTCCGACCTTTCCATTTCCATTAAAGACATCTCCGGTAAAACAATCAAAACGATTTATAGCGAAAAGAATGTCAACGGAGCGGTCACAGTGACTTGGAATGGACAAGATGAGAAGGGACTTCAAATTCCTTCTGGCACCTATCTCATTAGTTTTGTCCTTAACGGAAAATCTTACGCTGAAAAGATTTCTAAACTTTAGACAAAGCATTCTTAAAATATACTGGTGATTCTCTATTTTGTGGAGAATCATCAAAGTTGTTTAAAATGGATTACAACTAAATCATCTATCTATTTTTAAACAACTTCATCTGTACATGGCTTTACTCCAACTTACAAAAAACGGACTCTACTGCGAACAGGCTGATGTTTACATCGATCCCTGGAGAAAGGTTGATCGCGCACTTATCACACATGGCCACGCAGACCACTCGCGCTGGGGGCACAAAGCCTATCTGTGCACCCACTCCGCTAAACCGGTTATTCGACATCGTTTGGGAGCTAAAATGAAAATTCAAAGCATTGAATTCGGGCAAAAAATGAATATGAATGGAGTGAGTTTTTCATTTCATCCTGCTGGACATATTGTGGGGTCTGCCCAAATAAGAGTTGAATACAAAGGAGAAGTTTGGGTGGCTTCCGGAGATTATAAAACAGAATACGACGGCATTTCTGAAGCCTTTGAATTGGTGAAATGCAATACATATATCACAGAATCAACCTTTGGATTACCTGTCTATAAATGGCAGCCTCAAAAAGAAGTGTTTGAAGACATTCACAACTGGTGGAGACAAAATCAACGTGATGGAAAAGTAACCATCTTAACTGCTTATTCATTAGGCAAAGCACAAAGAATTATCGCCAATTTAGATCCAGAAGTCGGACCCATTTTTACACATGGAGCTGTAGAAGACATCAACGAAATTATTCGGGAACAAGGTTTTTATTTGCCACCAACAACTCGTGTAAATAAAACGCAGAAGAAAGGCGATTTTAAAAATGGCATTGTCATCACACCTGCTTCGGGTTTGGGAACAGCTTGGGTGAAAAAGTTTGAGCCCAAATCTGTTGGTGCAGCTTCCGGATGGATGGCTGTAAGAGGGGCGAGAAGAAGACGTTCTGTTGATCGTGGATTCGTTTTGTCTGATCATGTGGACTGGGAAAGTTTGAATGCAGTCATTGAAGGAACAGGTGCTGAGCAAGTATTGGTTACACATGGTTATTCAGATATCTATAGCAAATACTTAAGAGAGAAAGGGTTGAAATCGCAGGTTTTAGAAACGCAGTTTGAAGGGGAGCAGCAAGAAGAAGAAGAAGTGGAGGAAATCATTGGTGAAAACGAAAAGAAAGAAAAGGAATGAAACGATTCGCCGAGCTTTTCAATTTATTGGATCAAACAACCAGTACCAAAAGCAAAGTAACGCTTTTGAAAGATTACTTTGCTTTAGTGGATGACAAAGACAGAATGTGGGCGATGGCTTTGCTTTCACATCGTCGTCCAAAACGAACGATAAAAACCGCTCTCTTGCGCGAATGGGCTGCTGAATTATCTAATCTCCCCCTTTGGCTTTTTGAAGAATCTTATCATATTGTTGGAGACCTTGCAGAAACGATTGCGCTGGTTCTTCCAGCAGCAACCCATAAAAAAGAAGAACCCCTAACTTATTGGATTGACCTGATTAAAAATTTAAAAGACAAAGAAGAAGTTGAAAAAAAAGAAGCAATCCTAAATGCTTGGTCAGGGCTTGATGCAAAAGAACGTTTCATTTTTAATAAATTAATTACGGGTGGCTTTAGAGTTGGTGTTTCACAAAAATTGATGACAAAAGCCCTTTCTCAATATACCGAGATTGAAGAAAAATCTTTGACACATCGCTTGATGGGCAATTGGTCTCCAGACGATACGACTTTTGAGGAATTGATTTTAAATGAAAATCCTTTAGACGATATTTCTAAGCCTTACCCTTTTTATTTGGCCTACGCATTTGATCTCACCTTTGAAGAATTAGGGAATGTTTCGGAATGGCAGGTAGAAAGAAAATGGGATGGTATTCGAGGACAATTGATAGTTAGAAAGGAGAATATTTTTATTTGGTCAAGAGGAGAGGAGTTGGTCACAGATAAATTCCCAGAGTACAAAATACTCACAGAACTTTTACCCGATGGAACGGTGATTGATGGCGAGATTCTACCATTTAAAGACGACAAGCCTTTGAGTTTTAATATTCTTCAAACAAGGATTGGCCGAAAAAATATAACAAAAAAAATATTGGAAACTGCTCCTGTTATTTTAATGGCTTATGACCTTTTGGAGTTGGATGGAAAAGATTTGCGAGAAACACCTCTTTATGAAAGAAGGAAACTGCTTGAAAAATTAATAGCTAAGGTTGACCATCCTGTTTTAAAAATTTCACCAATTGTGTCTGGTGATAGCTGGTCAGCTTTTGAGAAAGAAAGGGAAAAATCTAGGTCTCTAGATACAGAAGGATTGATGTTGAAAAGAAAAGAATCTTCTTATCAATCTGGTCGTAAAAAAGGGGATTGGTGGAAATGGAAAGTGGATCCATTGACCATAGATGCGGTAATGTTGTATGCCCAACGCGGGCATGGAAGACGTTCTAACTTATATACAGATTATACTTTTGCAGTTTGGGATGGAGATAATTTAGTGCCATTTACAAAAGCATATTCAGGCTTGACGGACAAAGAGTTTGCAGAGGTTACAAAGTTTGTCAATAAGAATACAAAAGAAAAATTCGGTCCAGTCAGATCTGTAAAAGCAGAATTGGTTTTTGAAATCGCTTTTGAAGGAATTAGTAAATCATCAAGACACAAGTCGGGAGTTGCACTTCGTTTTCCAAGAATTAAAAGATGGAGAAAGGATAAACCTGTTGAAGAAGCCAATACTTTGAAAGATTTAACAGACTTATTACAAAATTATCAATTGTGAGATACAGTATTTAATTCTGTTTAAAAGGTTTTTTCCGAATATGTTATGAAAAATCGCTCTAATAGCGTAAATTCGCTTGTCGGCAACTTGAACCCCCACTTTAGGTCCTGCCAATTTTAACCTATTGTTTAAACCTAACAAACACCCTTATTCATGAATTACAAAATTTTGTATTTGCTTGGCATTGTCTTTTTCTTAGGATGTGCCAAAGAACAAATAGACACTACTACTGACAACAACACAAACAATCAAGAACAAAGTCAGTTACTCTCCACTTCCGAAATTGACGAAATCGTCTGGAAAAGTTTAAAAGAAACAAATAGATTTTATTGGAAAAATGTTGATGACAATGTAGTTATGTCTGCATTGTCTCATTCGGATTCTTTGCTATCAATTGGATATTCTCCAGATGGTATTGAAGATTTTGAAATGGCTGAAATTGATATCAACGACAATGCTTGGAAAAAAGCAAGAGAGAAACTTATTGAAACGATTGCTAAAGCACAAGGCATTCCAACAAGTGAATTAAGTTTTTATCAAGGAGAGACTTTGCCTTATATTCAAATCCGTACTGCAAACTTAGCAGTGATTAGTGCAATCAGAAATTTGAAAGAAGTAAGATATGCTGATCCAATGGGTTATGGCGCAACTACTGTTGGTGCTATGCAAAGATCAGGCAGTGGTTGTGGTGATCCAGATCCACTCAGTGCTTTACCGGCTGGAGATTATGCCAACTACGGGTACAATGCTTTTGTTCCTTGGAATCACTTAAACATGGGCATCACTGCAGCACACAGCCAATCCAACAAAGGAGCAGGCATCACTGTAGGTTTAATTGATACCGGTATCGGAGAAGACCAAGATAACTTGGGTAATAAATTCGCTACAGGTTCTTCTTATGGAAGATGGATTGATAAAAACAGTACCTACCTGACGTGCTCAGGCTGGTGGTGGTGGTACAGCTGCGACAATGAAGGTCCTAATGATCAATGCAATCATGGTACGCAAATGGCTGGTATTATTGCTGCACCAAAAGGTACGAATACAAAAGCTGTAGTTGGAGTTGCTTATCGTTCTAACTTGATTGCTTATCGTGCAACGAGTGATGTAATCATTAATGCTTCAGAAGAAAAACAAGGTGTTTCGGATGCATTGGTAGATTTGGGTTACTCTAATGCAAAAATAATCTCTATGTCTATCGGTGATGTTTTTCACAGTGGACAAGTAGAAGATGCAGTTGAATTTGCATATGGCAAAGGAAAATTAATATTCGCTGCTGCAGGTACTTCATTGACTTGGACCAATTGGTATGGAGTAATATTCCCAGCTTATTTGTCAGAAACGGTTGCTGTAACAGGTATCACAGATCGTCCTAATACTTATGAAGAATGTTCAACTTGCCACTATGGTAGTGAAGTTGATTTTGCTGTTATCATGCAAAGATGGTACAACAATGATAGAACTTCTTTGACGCTTAGTAGAGCATACAATTCGCCAACTAATTTACCAGAGTATGTGGGAGGTTCTTCTTGTGCGACTGCTACAATGGCTGGAACCGCGGCATTGGTTTGGTCAGATCATCAAAACTGGTCTAGATCACAAATCTTATTAAAATTAAAACAATCCTCGGATTACTATCCATCAAGGCATAGTAATTTTGGATATGGAACGGTTAGCGCAGTTGCTGCAGTTAACTAAAAAGATATACCACTTATAAAAAGGCGAAGCCGGCATTTCAATTTGAGATGCTGGCTTTTTTCGTTTGCGGTTCTTTTATTACCAATATCATCGAGCAATAATCAACTGCTTATTCATCACTGATCCATCCGGTCTTTGGAAAGAAACCAAATAAACACCTTCATTGAAATTTCGCAAAGATACCACATGGGTAAGAGCAGATGGATCAACCGTTTGCTCAAAGATCTTCGTTCCTAGAATATTGTAAAATGCAAAAGAAGAAATAACTTTTCTGGATTTAAACTCAATATTTAAAACTTCATCTGCAGGATTGGGATAAAAGAGTATTGCCTTGTCTATTGCCAAGACAGTTTGACTGGTTACTGTAGAATCAACTGAGACATCAATAGTAAATGAACAAGTCAAGGTTTCCTCGCATCCTGAATCAAAAGAGTATTCTATCAAAGTATTTCCAACAGGGAAAAAACTTCCACTTTCTAAACCACTAGTTTGTAAAAGAGTTGAAGTATTTATTTCACAATTTGTAAGAGCAACTGGATCTGGCCAATTAACG
>CALIAG010000187.1 GCA_938041325.1 uncultured Saprospiraceae bacterium
GCCATTTAGGACTGGATGTTTCTACTGGTTTTTTATTATCAACAGGCGCGTTACAAGAAACGAATAACGCAATAAAAAGGATATAGGTAAATCTCATGATTGATTTGCAGATTAAGTGTGGAATGAAACGCTTTAGCATAATTTTTTTAGATCGTTACACGACATCCTTCTTTTACGGATCTCTGAATGGCTTCTACAACGATGATGTCTTTCATGCCTTCTTCACCAGGAACAAGCACTGCCGTATCATTCATAATTGCCAAAGCATTGTCGTCCATTTGTTTGGTTTGTTGATTTGGAATTACTTTGTCAAGCAAACCATCATTGGTCACTCCTTTAATTCCAGTATAAGATTGAAATGGAGAAAGGTTGTAAAATCCTTTAGTCGCATTCACGTTTAAATAATTGACATTCATTCCGATGCTTGTTGTGCAATTTGCAATAGCACCACTTGGGAATTCCAATTGAAAATTGGTGATCATATCTGCCTTTTCGTAAAGAACAGGATCATTGTTAAACTCCTGTGCGAAAACTGCAATCGGTTCTTCTCCGGTCACATAGCGAGCTGCATTCAAGCAATATACGCCCATATCATACATGGCTCCACCGCCTTTATCTTGTTCTAGTTTCCAGTGGTCGGTCCATTTTTTCCAACCATTTTTAAAGCCTGCAGCAGCAGTTATTAACTGAACATCGCCATAGGTTTTTTCCTTGCCAAAGCGAATGACTTCTTGCGTGTTGGGTTCATGTTGCATGCGGTAGCCAATCGTCAGTTGGCGTTTATTTTCCTTACAAGCATTTATCATCGCTTCGCATTCAGCAGCATTCATTGCCATTGGTTTTTCACACCAAACATGTTTGCCTGCTTTTGCTGCACGGATCACATATTCCTTGTGCATAAAGGGCGGCAAGACGATATAGACCACATCGATGTCATCGTTGTCCGCGATGCTATCGAAGTTTTCATAATTGTAAATATTCTTGTCTGGAATGTTGTGCTTTTCCTTCCATCGAGTTGCTTTTTCCGGAGAACCAGTCACGATACCTGCTAGGTAACAGTGCTCCGCTAATTGAAGAGCGGGCGCTAACAGGTCAGTACTGTAGTAGCCCAAACCAACCAGCGCAACACCGATTTTTTCTTTATTGTTTTGCGAAAAGCAACTGGTCAAAGATGCAGAAGCAAGGCCTAAGGTTGCGGTTCCTGCAGCTACTTTTTTTATGAATTTTCGGCGATCTAACATAGGTTTGTATTGAGATGATTATTTGAATTGTCATTGTAATATACGAAAGAGAAGAGAAAGTGTTTAAATACTTAGCTGCTTACAAAATGTATTTTTCTATGATATTTTTTTACCTACGCAAAAACCATAGACGAATATTTCATTTCATCCGGAGAAGAAAAAAGAGTGAACCATTTAAGAAATATAAGAGCATATAAGGTTAACGCGGTCGATCGACTTCAATGAACTTATATAACTTAAATGGTAAAAAAATAGAAGGATTCGACACTCGATCAATTTTATCGAAGATAAAATAACTTCTGTGTTCTTTTCCTTTTACGTTAAAAGAACTACTGTGTTCTCCTGTGATTCTTCAGTGGTTCAATTGCATTAAATCGTCAATCTCTTTGCGCATAAACGGTAAGTCTGGATGAGATAAAAATAATATTCAGTTTCATGACATTTTTCAACCTAAGTCAGAAATAACCACAGGCATATGATCACTACTAGAAATCCACTCCTCAAATTTGCCAACTTCAATTGTTGTGTTTTTATTTAAAAGCCGCTTGGAAGCAAAACAGTAATCTATATGGTAAGGCTTTTTAGGATTCTTTAAAAGGTATAAAGTCGGCTCTGTTTCAGCACCAGGCTCTTCCTTTTTTAGTTGATGGTAAAGGCTAAAAATATCAAGCTTTTCTAATTTATTTACACTAGTAGAATGGTTGCCTTTTTGTCGAAGCTTATCCCATTGTGCATTGCTGTTCCAATCACCAATCAAAATAGTATCTTTTTTTGATTGGAGTGGATAATAATTTATAGCGTTCCAAATCTGTCCGATGTAACTTTTGGATGTACTGTTTGGGTAGGGCATTGCCCAGATTATGTATAAGTCGATTTTCTTTTTCTTGTAGCTAAGATTGATTGGGACAATATATTTGAAATCCGGATTGTGCGATTTTTTAAAAGAGACCTTGTATTCATTAAAAGAAATAACCGCGAGGCCTTTGTTGCTGTTTTCTCCAAACCATAGGAATTGATTATAATTAGGAATGAGTTCTTTTGCCTTGTATTTGGATTCGTTTTCACATTCCTGGATCACTAAAATATCGGGTTTTAATTCGATTATTTTTGTCCACTTTTTCCTAAAAGCCATATTGCAATTCCAGGTGATGATTTTCATTATATGCGTGTTTTTGTTTACCACGAATTCACGAATTATTATCGAACGACTGTAGAATATAATTTTTTTAGGGTTGATTCTCTTTTAATCCAAGGAATCCGTAGTTAACTCTTTTTCACAATTAGTTCGATTTTTAATTTGTGAATTCGTGGTCAACCTCTCACCGTCCATACGATTGATCCCCATCTGATCCAGCGCATCCCACTTAACACTCTTCCCAATTAGTTCGTTCTAAAATTCGTAAATTCGTCGTAAACCTTTCACCGTTCGTTCCTTATCAATCCATGCATCCCTTCAAAAATACACCTAAACCGAAAATTAACGATTAATTAGGATTGAATTATTTTTGATTATGCAAAATTAATTTAACCTTTAGTTTTCAAAATTTAAAATATCAATTATTATGGCAAAAGGTAGAGATTCGAAAAAAGCAGTAAAGAAAGAAGCAACCAAAACGATTAAAGAAAAAAGAGCAGAAAAGAAAGCTAAGAAAGGGAAGCGTTAATGGTGTTTTTAGGGGCTTATTCCTTTTTAGCTCCAAAACTCAGCTTCATTCTTCCTAAATTCTTGTTGCTATGACTTCAAGATTGCATCAAGTTTGTTTGCTCTTAAAAGACCTTAGAAAAGCCTACGTGGTTTAGCTAGGGTTTTAGTGTTTAACACAATTTGTAATTACTTCCCCCTTCCTCAATATTTCATATCTTTCCTTCTTAAGTGTTATTAGAAAAGCAATTCTTTAACTCTCATTTGTTTGACTTGAAAAACATGCAAAAAGATAAACCTTTAGCAAGTATTTATCCGTTTTGTAGAAAGAAATCTGGATAATATTCTTTAATTTGTTAGCAGTTTTTCAAGCAATTCCAAAACTTAAAAAAGAGAGAATGAGTCCTGTAATCAAAAACATCCTTGCAGTAATCGCTGGTATCGCAGTCGGCGGATTCGTAAATTCGGCCATTATTGGTATTAGCGGTTCTGTTATTCCACCTCCTGAAGGAGTAGATCCATCAGATATGGAAAGTCTGAAAGCGAACATGCATTTATTCGAAGCCCGCCATTTTATTATGCCATTCTTAGCCCATGCAGTTGGGACACTTGTTGGAGCGGCAATCGCTGCAGCCATTGCTGCAACCAATAAAATGAAAATTGCATTGGGAATTGGAGCCTTCTTCTTGTTGGGTGGAATTGCAGCAGTTTTCTTATTGCCTTCACCGACCTGGTTTATAGTGGTAGATTTGATAGGAGCTTATTTCCCAATGGCTTGGTTAGGAGGGAAATTGACTGCAGGAAAAGCAAAAAGCAAATTTGTTTAATTGCAGAAATTGCTCATCTTTTTTCCAATATAATTTCTATAAGAATTCCTGAATTGTCTTGTGGGATTTGAGTTAAACTAACATTTTTTGCATCCTTCTCTGCATTTGAAGTTTCATCTTCAAAACGCACATCGAAAAGGAATTGGTCTTCAATGTCCAAAGTAAACTCGTTTACTCTTGTAAATCCTGAATTGACTTTTTCAAGATCAATTCTCCATGAGGAAGTTTCATTGAATAAAGTGTCATTGCGCGTAAAACTGTATTGAACAACATCTTCCATAAAATTAAAAGTTCCCAGTTCACCCGATTCTTCAATAGACTCTGTTGCATTAAACACAGTTTCTGAAAACATACCATAATTAGAGCGTATTAGAGTCACCTCCCAAATTCCTTCCAAAGAATTTTCTGCTTGCACTTGATCTTTTGTACAAGAGGCTAATTGAAAAGCAATTGGAAAAAAGATAATGATGAAAATTATGTTTTTTAAATCCATTGAGAAATTCACGTAATATTACTTTTATATCGATCAACTATTCGTCTATATGATGCAATGTTTTAAACCCCAAAGACTGATGTGTAAAAGTACAACTTTTGAATATAAGTTTAGAAATGGAAGTTAAACCTTTTTTGGAATACTAAAATAAAAAGAGGAACCACCATCCTCTTCGATGGTAGAATGTTGAAGTTTGCCTTTATGTAATTGGATGATACGTCTA
>CALIAG010000188.1 GCA_938041325.1 uncultured Saprospiraceae bacterium
CACAAATTTAAAAGTCAAAACATGTTAAGTACTTTCCGTTGGTCTGTCTTCTATCCGAAAATCGGATCCGCTTCGCATGTTAAATAAACGTTGTTTTCCCAGCTCATCATTCATGGTATTATAGGCATCAATCTCCAATCGATCCATTTGAAGAAGTTCTATTAAATCCGAACCTGCTGGTAAATCCGGCTAAAACAAAAATGGAAAATACAATTGTCACTTTATTATTAATCACAACTATTTTAATTGGGGAATTGAAGAAATTGGATTATAAAAATTTAGGGGAAAACCTATAAATATCTCCTTATAACAAAGAAGTATTTTTATTTCCGACACGCTGAGTGCAAAAATTCATATCCAAGCTTGCACGCTCAGATTTCATGTCACAATACTTACACTTGGATTTTCCATTTAATACTATTTGGCCTAATTGTTTCAATATTTCTAATGGATTGAAAATATAATAACCATATAATTTATTTTCAAATCTTGTTAAACGTACACAATGAGAAACACTTTACTTCTTTTTGCCATCCTGGCATTAGGATCTTCTTCCGTTTATGCCGATAGTTTCACATCACTTGGAACATTCAACGGCAGCGAATATTTACTTTCAAATGAAATTCAAACTTGGGCCGTAGCACAGGAAATGGCAGTAGCTGAAGGCGGACATTTGGTCGCTATTGGCAGTGATGCCGAAAACGAATTTCTTTACACGCAACTTGGTTACGAAATTGTCCATATTGGATTTAGTGATCACGACACCGAAGGCAGTTTTGCTTGGGCGAATGGCGAAACTATTTACATTGACAATACAGATGGTTCTAACTCCGAAGACAATGATTTTGCTGTTCTGAATTTCTGGGATGGCTCTTGGACACTGGTAAACCAATGGGTTCAAAAAAGATATATCGTAGAAATTCCTGGTGGACCAATTGAGCCATCATTGACGGTTATTTGTCCGACTGACATTACGGTTTCTATTGAAGCAGGAACGATGGGAACTGTTGTAGATTTACCGATTCCCGATGCAACGAGCAATTGTGGTATGATCCAAATTGAACAAACCGCCGGCACAATGTCAGGCAGTGTTTTTGATTTGGGAACGACAACAGTTTCTTATTTGGTGAATTTAGAATGTGACGATTTTATTCTAGAAGAGACCTGTACTTATACTGTAACGGTGAATGAATTCACAGCAAACTGCGCTGAAGCCATTGAAGGATTTTCTTCAATTGGTGAATTGAATGGTCACAAATACTTTTTGTCTAACGGAATTCTTAATTGGACTGCAGCACAAGAAGCAGCAATTGCTCAAGGCGGTTATTTAGCTTCTATCGAGAGTGAAGAAGAGAATGAATTCTTGAAAAATGAAATTGGAACTTCGATCGTATTCATTGGTTTGAATGACGCAGCTGAAGAAGGTACATTGGCATGGGCAGATGGTAGCGCTTTGAGTTATGATCATTTTGATGGAACCAATGACGAAGGAATTGATTATGGAGTAATGAATTTTTGGGATGGTTCCTGGTCAATGTACAATGAATTCGTTCACAAAAGATTTATTATTGAAATTGACTGTGGTGGAACTGATCCAGATCCAGAACCAGAGCCTGCTTCTTTAAGTATCTTCTGCCCGGAAGCTTGGGGTGCTTATTTGTCAGAGCCAACACCAGTCACTTGGCCGGAGCCAACGGCAGAGTATACCTGCTCTAGTGAAACTGTTTCTTTGAATATCAATCAAGTTAGTCCTTATGAAAATGGTGGTATATTTGGCCAAGGTGAATATTCAATTGTTTATGAAATTACTTTGAGATGTGGCGAAGGGGATAACTTAGAAGTGATTAGTGAGTATTGTGATTTCCCTCTAACAGTGGACTATGATTTCTTCGGAGCTCCAGAAGCACATGAAATTGAATTGCCAGGAAGAACACGCCCTGTTGATGACATCGACGAAGGTAAGATTGTTATTGAAAGCATTTATCCAAATCCTGCTGATGCAAACGTCAATATTGAAATTGCAAGTGCCAGTGAGATGGTTGAGCTTATAGAAGTTTATAATGCTTTTGGTAAAAGAGTGCTTAGTCAAAACGCACAATTGCACAAGGGAATGAATGTCATTTCTCTTGACATCTCAAACCTCCAAGCAGGAATGTTTATCGTCAAAACGAAAAATACATTCTTAAAAAGATCTGAAAAAAGATTTATGAAAATACTGGATGAATTTTCATCTGGAAAATAAGGTTTGTTAGCAAATCTCAAATTGGTCTCAAGGCGCAAATCCCGCATGCAATTTCTTTGCAAAGCAGGCTTTGCGCCTTCTTTATTTTGTGAACTATTTAGCCTTGCCTTTGAAATTTGTCATTATCTTTAGGAATTAAAATTTAATTAATTCCTTATAAAATGAAAAAAACTATACTCTCCATACTTTCAATTCTTCTATTCTTCTCGTTACAAGGTCAAACCATCGCAGAAATTCAAGGCACAGGTGATGATTCCCCTTACGTAGATCAAATGGTCACAACCACTGGAATCGTTACGGCACTTCACGATGATGGTTATTTTATACAAGACGGGACTGCAATAAGAAGCGGGCTCTATGTTTATGACAATACTCAAACGCCAGCAATTGGTGATGAAATTAGTATTAGTGGCGCCATTGCTGAATTTTTCACCTTAACAGAATTGGTGGATGTTACAGCTATGGAAGTTTTGTCTTCAGGTAACCCACTTCCTGCTCCAATTGAGTTGAGCACTGGTGATACGCAAAATGAAGATTATGAAGGCATGTTCATCAAAGTTGATGGAGCGACCTGCACAGATACAGATTTGGGTTTTGGAGAATGGCAAGTCGATGACGGAAGTGGTCCTTTGGCAGTAGATGATTTACTTTTCGCTTATGTTCCATTATTGAACATCGATTATTCTATCACAGGTCCGTTGACTTTTAGCTTTGGCGCTTACAAAATATTGCCTCGAAGTGCAGATGATGTAATTGTTGATCTTGCGTTATTTTTCACAGAATTCCCAAAAGAGACGTCTATTACTACAAATAGTATTACAATTGATTGGGAAACCAATGTGATCGCAGATGCAATAATTGAATGGGGTCTCACTCCAGGATTTGAGTTGGGATCATTCCCAGTCCCTACTAATAACACAACGCATTCTATTACATTGGAAAACTTGGAACCTGGTACATTATATTATGCAAGATTCTCTTCCACCGATGGCACTAACACAACACCTGCTGTCGAAAGAAGAATTGCCACCGCTTCCAATTCCTCCGGAAAAATAAATGTATACTTTAATCATTCTGTAGATCAGTCGGTTTCTAACGGACCTCTTGCTGTTGCAACAAGTTCTATAATTGACACCATCATTTCTTATATCAACTTGGCACAAGACCAACTGGATATTACGATGTATGAAACAGAAAATGAGGAGATCGTTGCTGCCATCAATGCAGCACATGACCGAGGCGTTACTGTTAGAGTTATTTCAGATGATGAAGGCAATAATGCTGCCTTTGACAATCTTAACGAAGACATTAGCTACATCGAAGGCAATGCCAATGGACTGATGCACAACAAATTTATGATTGTAGATCGTGACGATGTGATGAACAGTTGGGTTTTGACGGGTTCCATGAATCATACAATCAACAATTTGGGTTGGGATTACAATAATGTCATTTGCGTTCAAGATCAAACCTTGGCCAGATCATATACAGAAGAGTTTCAAGAAATGTGGGGCGGAACAGAAGCGACACCAAATGTATTGAACTTAAAATTTGGAGCAGACAAAACGGACAACACCCCTCATTGTTTCAATGTCAATGGAGTTCAAATGGAATTGTACTTCTCTCCTACTGATGGAACAGCTCGCGAAATCAAAGAAGCAATCGACGCTGCACAAAATGAATTGGCTTTTGCTGTTTTGGTTTTTACTGAAAACAGTTTGGGTGATGCAGTAAAGGATGCCCATGACAGAGGTTTGGATGTAAAAGGAATCATTGATTATGTGGAATTCAATGGAAGTGAATTTGACTTTTTAATGAACAATGATGTTAACGTGATGGACTATCAAAATGCTGATGGATCTCAATGGCCAGACGGGCCAACCTTGCACCACAAATATGCAATCATTGATTATATGACTGGCGACAATCCTTTGACGATTACAGGTTCGCACAACTGGTCGGCTTCTGCCAATTCTATTCACGATGAAAATTACCTTTTCATTTACGATGCAGATGTTGCCAATATTTATTACCAAGAATTTACGGCAAGATTTAACGGAATGATTGACGCAGTTTTGGAGCATGGTTACGAACCACTTTCTGTTTTTCCAAATCCTTCGATGAATGAGGTTATCGTTGAGATTGAAGAAAAATCAGAATTACAAATCATTGCTTTGAATGGACAAGTTCTTCGAACTATTTCTTTGAACGCAGGAACGAATATCTTGGACTTGAGTGAAGTGAGGAATGGGATGTATATTTTGAAGGCTGGGAATTTTGTTGGGAAGCTTGTTAAGGACGGTTTTCGGTAGGACGTGTGTTTTTCGGTTTTCGGTAGGATGCGTTTCTTTCGGTTTTCGAATATCGTGATTCTTTTGGTTTTCGGTAGGACGTATGTCTTTTGGTTTTCGGTAGGACGTGTGTCTTTCGTTTTTTGGTAGGATGTGTTTCTTTTGGTTTTCGAAAATCGTGATTCTTTTGGTAAGGCGGTTTTCGAAAAATAATAGATCGATGAATTTTAGTCCGTGCATCCGTGGTAAAAATATAACCACGGATGCATGGATTTTTTTGTCTGAATCTTATTCCATGAATTCAATTATCTTTTTCGATACAATTGGAATAAACTCATTTGGTAAATCATGCCCCATATTTTCTACCCATAAACTATCCGCATTGGCTAGTAAACTTGCGCATTTTTTACCGTGTTCGATAGGGATAAACGGGTCACCTATACCATGGACGACAAGCGTAGGGATTTCTAAAACTTTGAGCCCCTTGTATCTAGAGCCAGAGATGGATACTGCTGTTTGATGCTGCGGTGAAACATGAGGATTATAGCCTTTTCGTTTGCGGTGATTATACAAGACCTGCTCTGCTATTTCTTTGGTATTCAGATTTTGGGTTGTTTCTCCCATTAAAATAATTCTACTGGCTAGGTGTAATTTAATCTTGTTTTTCTCTGTTGGAATGATGCTGTATTTAATCGCAACTTTTATAAGATCAATTGCTACCTCAGAAGATATTGATGGAAGTTCTTCATCAAAAACATTTCCGGATGACATTATCGAGCTTAATGAATGTACTCGCTGAGGGTGATCTATTGCCAATTGCTGGGCAATCATTCCCCCCATGGAGACGCCGATAACGTGGGCTTGCTCTATTTCCAGCGCATCCAAAACAGCGACGCCATCATAGGCCATGTCCGTAAGAGAATAAGGATTTTCACCATCATAATCTTCTAACCAATCTGATAAGCCCGTTCCTCTATGGTCATATCTTATTACTTGATATCCGGCATCCGTAAACGATTTTATAAATTTCGGAGGCCATCCCAAAGCGTCATTTGAGATCCCCATAATTAATAGTACAACTCCTTTCGTGGAATCCCGAGGTGCTATGCTTTCATACCAAATTTTTATCCCTTTGGAATTAGCAAATCCAGTCTTTCCAGTTATCAATTCGGGTATCGAGTTTGACAATACCTCGTCGATAATCCCATCTGTATCCTTCGGTAATTCGGGACCGGATTGGTAAATATAAATAGCTCCTCCTAAGATTATCAATAAGATTAATATGCCTAAATACTTTATTATTTTTTTGAATAATTTCATGTTGTAATTTTTAAATTTAAAACAATTATTCCTTGATCTAACTCAATTTAGAATCTGCCTTTTTATCCTCGCTTTCTATCAATTCTATATTTTCTTTTTCTGAGTCTCGTCTATTTTTAGTTAGGGGAATTGGAACGCCACCGCTTATTCCAACTCCAATCCCTGCCAAGAGCAATAGACAAATAAATGCCAATACTCTTAGCGCCTTTTTAATTTTTTTCATCTGAGAAATTAAAAGATCACTATTGCACTGCAATAGAAAAATTAAACCAGTCTGTTAAATGAGTCACGCCATAATATCCAGGTTGGATATTAGGCTAATGTAAAGTGAGGAACTCCATCTTCAGTAGAAGGAATCTTTTTAAAAGGTAATTTTCTTGAAGAAAAATCATAGGTAAGATTTTCCTTTAAAAGGGCTTTGTATTGAACTTCTAAGGATTGGTTGAAGTAGAATAAAGCAGAAGTACTATTTACTTTTAAATCAGAAAGAGAGCTTGACAAAAGGGCTTTGGAATAACTCTGTGAAAAGCTATTTAAGCTAAAATCAGCTTTGTAAATCCTTGTTTCAACTAACTCTGTTTCTATAGATTCATGAAAAGCACTCTCGATGTTTTCATTAAATCCAGAAAACGCAAATACGCTAAAAAGCAATGCAACTTTGAACAAGCAAAGTCGAAGCTCCTTTTTATTGTATTTGAATTTTGTTTCTTTCATTGTATTTTAGCTAGTCCAATATAGGCGTTTTTTTGGAGTGTTCATAGGCATGCTCCATATTAATATTGGTTCCACACAAAACCTTCCTATCAACCATTGAAACTCAGCTCTTTCGTTTTGAATATACTCTATCAGTTTTTGAACAATATTTTTTCATAAGTATTCCACCTTATAAGTAGTCTTCATTTTTAAGGAAAATTATACGGTACTTTCCCATAAAAATTTATCTTTGATAATATCATGAGATTTTTTTCACAACATGCTTAGAAACTTCATTCTCCTTCTTTTTTTATTTATCAGCTTGGTTGCTTCGGCTTCTGACCCAGTTCATTTGCCCGATAGTTTGATAAAAAAACTAGACGCAGTCAATGACAGAGCGAAACTTGATATTTGGTATCAATGGGTTGATGATGGTGGTTCCAAAAGTACGGTCAAGTTGCAGTTTAACAAGTTGGGGGGAATCTGCAATTTAGCAGATAAGGTTTTGCAAAGAGATTCTGCGCTGAGGTATTGTGCAGACATTCATGATCAATTATCAAGTTCACTCCTCTCCAGTTCTTTTGCTGTGGAACGGAATATTGTTTTTCAAAAGAGAAAAAACATCATTGATACACTGCTTGAATTAAATCCTAAACATATCAAGGTAAGGATGCATTGGCTCCTTGATTTTGGAGATCAAATGGTTTACGATGAAGAGTATGTACTGGCTGAAGAAACCTTGCAAGAAGCCATTGATTTAGGAAAAAAGGAAAACTTCCACAACCTATTGGTTGAAGCGTATTCTCTGTATGGTCAAATGCTAACTTATGAGGATATGTATGTTAAGGCCAAACCATTGTTTGAAGAATGTGATGCACATATTAAAAAACATTCATCAGTCATTAAATTCTCTTTTAGATATTTCTTTATACGCGAATACGCGAATTTCCTACGAGAAGCAGAAAAATATGAAGAATCAAAATCAATAATACAACCCTACTTGGATTCTTTGGACCAAAAAGGAAGAATCAGTCAAGAAATTAAAGGCAGGTTGGACTACTGTGTAACATTGGCATTACTTGGAGAAGTAAAGCAAGTAGAAAAACAGATTAATATCGTAGATAGAAAAATAGATCAACTCGGCGAAAACCGTTTCAAAAGAGTCAGGCATCGTACTTTGGCTAGGGTATATGCTTTACTAGGAAACATTGACTTATATGAAAAAAATGAAAATAGCTTTTCAAATATTCTTTGGGATGGTATAGATTCAAGAGTAGAAGCAGAAGAAAAAAATTGGCTTACTAAATTTGAAAACAAAATTAAGATTAATAAAATAAATGATCTAAAATTAGAGGAAGAAGAAGCAAGGAAAAAATTCAAAAATAGAATTTATCTCTTCCTTGGTCTGTTAAGTTTAATTGGTTTTTATTTCACCTATCACTTTATAAAAAGAAAAAATGCCAATAAACTGGTAGAACTTGAAATTCAAAGCAACGAAAAGATTATACAAAATAGAGATAGACTTTTTTCTTCAATCACTCATGATATCCGAACTCCCTTATCATTAATGATTGGACCTTTAGAAAGAGCCATCCAAGAGACTAAACATCCAGACCAAGTAAAAGACTTGACCTACGCTCGAGAAAAAGGAATTGAATTATTGCACGTTTTTACACAAATCTTGGATTGGAATAAAGCAGAGACCAATAGTTTTAGTTTGAATCCACAAATTGGAAATCTAAAAATTTCCATTGAATCTATTGTAGAGCATTGCAAGAGAAAAGTAATAAAGCATGGTGTTTTGTTTCAAGATTCAATTGAACTTTCCAATGCTTATTATCAATTGGATTTTGATAAACTAGAAAAACTGGTTTCCTACAGTGTAAACCATCTTCTAAGTCTGGGAATCACAGGTGATCAACTTCATTTTTCAGGACAAACTATAGATAATAAAAAACTCACTATTAATATCGGATTAACTAAAAAACAAAAAACCTCCATTTCTTCGACTCATTCAGAAGCAGCTGAGCGTAAGCAGAATGTTTCTGATAAATTCAATACTCAGCTAGCTCAAAAATTAGCCTTACTCTTGGGCGCTGAATACAACATCAAAACTGAGGATTATGCTTCCTCAATTCAAATAGCACTTGCTATAAGTCCCCAGCAAAAGGAAAGTCAAAAACACAAAGAAACTATAATAGATAAAACTGTTTTTACGAGTGAAAAGGCCAAAATTTTAATCGTTGAAGATCAAGCAGAATTACTTGATTTTTTAGAATCAACACTGCATGAAGATTTTGAAATTGAAACTGCTACTTTGGCTTCAGAAGCTTTCAATAGTGCTCAGTCTTCTTTACCAGACCTCATTATCAGTGAATGGAACTTGACAGACCACAATGGAGGTTGGCTGTGTAAAAAAATAAAGAGTACGCCCGTCACTGCTCACATCCCATTCTTAATACTGACGACAAACACAAACGATTTAAATCGTAAAGAGGCGCTAGAAAGTGGAGCAATCAACTGGCTTTCAAAACCTTTTAGTGTTGCTAGTTTAATCAAACAAATTCATTCTGTTAATGCTCAACAAAATCAATTACAAAAGTATTGGCAACAAAAAAACAATGAGTTTCACCAAGAAGAGAGCGTTGAGGATCTAGCAGATGAATCAACGTTAACGCTCAAAGATTCCTTAATTGAAAAAGTTTTGGAAGTTATAAAAGACAATTTTAAAACCCCAGATTTCTCAGTGGATAAGTTAGCGAAAATCATTGGACTTGGAAGAGTGCAACTTCATCGCAAAACAACAAAACTGACTGGCGTCTCTCCGAGTGCTTTAATCCGAAACTATAGAATGGGCCAAGCGAAAAAACTCCTTCTTGAAAATAAGTTAACCATTGCTGAAATATGTTATGAAGTGGGCTTTAAAGATCCCAATAACTTCACCACTGCATATAAAAAGCATTTTAATATTTCACCAAGTAAACAAAAAGGAAATCCTAGCTCATGAAAAAAACTTTTTGCTTCATCTATTTATTCTGTTTTGCTTTCAACGGTTTGTTAGCAGATACCAACCTACGTCCTGCAGATCTCCAGGACCAATTGGAGCAGACTGATGGACCAGAAAGGTTACAAATTTGGAGCAATTGGTATGATCAATTGCGTATGGAATATTTCGATTACTGGGAAAAAAATTTAGAAGCAGCGTGTGGAGATGCGCAAGAACATTTGGAAGAAGAAAAAGCTTTTGATTGGTGTTTGGACATCCATTTAAAACTTCATAAAAGGTATTTCCAAAACGGACTGCGGATTCGTTCTTATAGGATTCTTCAGAAAGCATTTGAATTAGCAAACAATTCAAAGTTATCTCAATTAAAACACAACAAGGTTCAAAAGTCATTGTACAATGCTAAAGGAGAATACATTTATAACAAGACCAATAATGTAGACAGTGCTCTGATTTTCTTCAATAGCGCTTTAAGCATTCGCGCTGACGCAAAAACAATTGAAGAAGACACCACCAACTTCTCTGTATTTTTGAATTTGGTAGAAATGTTTGAAGCTGAAAAAAATTATCTGCGTGCAGATGACTTTTTACAAAAAGCAACTGCATTGGAAAAGGGAATGCAATTGAGTAATTTTAAAAAGCTTGAGCTCAAATACCTTCAATACAAATTAAATCATCATACTAAGAGATTGAGCATTGGTGAAGAAGACTACTCTTCCATTTTGAGTCAAAGTGCCAATATTGATTCTTTTTTGCATTTAAGAATCCATATTGATTATGCCAATTTTCTTTTCGAAAATAATCAGCAGCTCCGTTCAAAAGAATATTTATCAAAATTGGAGGAAACCGTTGACAATTTCTATTTCCATGAAATCAATCACCCATTCTGCCTACTAAGTTATAAAGTCAACCAACAACTCGGCTATCCTAAAAAAGCTTATGAATACATCAGTAAAAGACGTAAAACTATTTACGATGAACATATAATTGAAACCTTAGCAGTAAGAAAAGAACAAAAGAGAAATATAGCAAGTGCCGAAAAAACAGAAGAACTAAAAAGACTTTTATTAGAAAAGGAAGACCGCAAATCAAAATATATTACTTGGTTTTCCCTATTACTCATTTGCTCCACTTTAATATTAAGTGTCCTTTTCTATTTCTATCAGAAAAATAAAAACAAAAATCGTCAGCTTATTTTACAGAAACACAGGGAGCAGACCATCATCACAGAGCGCAATCGTTTGTTTTCTTCTATTTCTTCTGAGATCAAACAACCACTTGGACAAATGATGTCCATTTTAAATATGACCAAACAAGATGTCATTTCTCCTCAAGCTTCCAATGATATAGCGCTTGCACAAAGGAATGGATCGAGGTTAATGGAACTCTTTGATCAAATTGGAGATTGGAACAATATAGAAGCCCGGCTTTTGAAAGTCAATGAAACAGAAGTGGATCTGCAGCACAAATTACTTTCTTCAGCCTCAAGGTTGGAGATCTTTGCTAATGAGAAAAAAGTACCTTTTCAAACTGATATTAAAATCCATGAGGGATTGTATTTACTAGATTACGAAAAAATAAATCGGATTTTATCCAACCTGATTGGAAATGCCATAAAATTTTCTGAACCGAATCAAGAGGTAAGATTAGTTGCAACAGAAGACCTAGAGACTCAAAACCTTTCCTTAAAAGTCATTGACAATGGTCCGGGTATTTCTGAAAGCGATCTAAAAAATCTTTTTAAACAGCATTTTCAAGGAGAAGCAGGATTAAAAAAAGGGGGAACCGGAATTGGTCTAGCAACAGTTCACGAATTAGTAGAACTACTTGGAGGGAGCATTCAATGTGATTCGGAATTAGGAAAAGGAACGACTTTTAGTGTTCAGGTTCCTTTTAAAAAATTGAATAGCCAAAATATAATTGAAGAAGCATCTGATGATTCCAAAGCTCTCCTCCTACTCGTGGAAGATGATCCAGAATTATTAAATTTTGTAAAATCAAATTTCAATAAGAAATACAACGTAATTACTGCTTCAAATGCAGAAGATGGAGCCAAATTGGCTTTTGATCAAATACCAACACTTATTATTTCTGATTGGAACCTTGGGAACAATACCGGAGGATGGCTCTGCAAACAGGTCAAAGGGAATCCAATCACATCCCATATCCCTATTATGATATTGACTGGTTTTACGAGTGAAGAGCAACGGCAAGAAGTGTATGAAGCAGAAGCTATTGCCAGAATGGAAAAACCCTTCCAATTATCAGCGTTAAATGCTCAGGTCACTAATATTCTTTCTCAAATCAAGTTTGCTCAAATCGATTGGAAAGCTAAAAGCGATACCAATCCCCCACCCGACGAGTCAAAAGCTCCTTCGTTTTTGGATGATTTCTCAAAAGTCATTCAAGAAAATATGGAACAGGAGTTCTTTTCTGTTGAAAAAATGGCAGATCTGCTGTTTTTAAGTCGCTCTCAGCTATTTCGGAAGGTCAAAAATACAACGGGAAAAAGCCCAAGTGTTCATTTGAGCGAGGCGAGATTAGCAAAATCTAGAGAATTGTTACAAAATTCGGATCTAACCATTACTGATATCGCCTATAAAGTGGGCTTTTCTGACCCCAATTATTTTAGTACGAGCTATAAAAAGCATTTCGGCAGCGCTCCAAGCGAAGATCGAACGGCCTAATTCTACTCTTTTCCATTCCTTTCTTTTCTCCTATCCAAATTTAGCTGTAAAAAGGCTGTTACCTAGTCAAAGTTGGGTGCAACATCATTAAAGATGAGGTATTTTTTTGCACTTTTTTAAGTCCTAAACCTACCCTCAAGTAACTGAATATCAATTATTTAAATCAAATGTTACCTTTTCAAAGTTTTTTGCAACTAGGGTGAAGGGTATAAACTGTGTTTTACCCCCATATTTGTATCAGACAAACGAACAAACATTTTTAAAATCATTCATTAATACTAAAATATAACATCATGAAAAAGTCTTTAAAATCTATCAAAAGAGAAATCGCTCAGTCTTCTTTAATTAACTGCTTAGTACAAAAAAACTTGAAAGGTGGTATCGGTGGGAATTCTTGTCCTCCTCCTTGCTGCCACGACATTACTGGTAACGGAAACGGCTTATTGCCATAGTCTATCTCAATTTTTTAACATCCTTTAATAATCTTTAAAATTTTATATCATGAAAAAGTCTTTAAAATCCATCAAAAGAGAAATCGCTCAATCTTCTTTAATCAACTGTTTAGTGCAAAAAAACTTGAAAGGTGGTATCGGTGGGAATTCTTGTCCTCCTCCTTGCTGCCATGACATTACTGGTAACGGAAACGG
>CALIAG010000189.1 GCA_938041325.1 uncultured Saprospiraceae bacterium
ATCGAGAAAGGTCGCGCCTTTAAACAAAATTCCATTTTTAGAAGCAGCACCCAAACCACCAAAATATCCCAATGGAATTGAAATAACCAAAGCGCAAGGACAAGAAATGACTAGAAAAATTAAAGCCCGATAAAGCCATTCAGAAAAAATATATTCACCAACGAAAAAGTAGGGAATAATGAGAATCGCAATGGCCATGTATACAACGATTGGCGTATAGATTTTCGCCAACCTCCGAATGAGCAATTCCGTCTTGGATTTTCGGGAAGTCGCATTTTGAACCAGATCCAAAATCCTTGCAATTGAACTTTCATTGTATTTTTTAGCAACTTCTAATTCTATGACTCCATCCAGATTGATACTCCCTGCTAATATATTTTCAGCTTGACGAATGTTTTGTGGCTTGCTTTCTCCGGACAAAGCTGCCGTATTTAAAACTGCTTTCTGAGATAATAAAATCCCATCCAAAGGGATTTTCTCTCCGACTTTGACTTGGATTTTTTCACCAATTTTAACTTCCTCAGGTTGAATAGTAGTGTAAGTCCCATTTCTAAATACGTTTGCAATCTTTGGCCTAACATCCAATAAGGCTTTGATATTGGTCTTCGCTTTTTTTACAGCAGCGCCTTGAAATAGCTCTCCAATGGTGTAAAATAACATTACCGCTACTCCTTCCGGATACTCTCCAATCGCAAAAGCACCTATGGTTGCGATGCTCATTAAGAAAAATTCAGTAAAAAGAGCCCCTTTTAATAAATGCCCCCAAGACTCTTTCAAAACTGGCCATGCGACAGGCAAATAAGCGATCAAATACCAAATGAATGCGATTTCATCTTTGAAAAAATCAAGTTTTATAAGGTATTGAAAAACAAGACCTAGGACCAGTAATAGAAAACTGATGGCTGCTGGAAGATATACTTTCCAAGTACCATCGTGATCATGATTGTGATCGTGTGAATGGTCGTGTGTATCTGAATCATGCGAATGATTTTCTCCCATCTTTCTCTTTTGAATATTTTCAATGTGATGAAGTCGGCCTAATTATTGGGTTTTTCAGACTTTAAACAACTTTCTAATTAAAATATTAAAGCATGCTAAAGAAAATCAATTTCTTTTATTTAATGACATTACTTGTGTTATTTTCTTCTTGTGGAAAAGATAACGACGGAACAGCTGCCGCTGATATTCAAGGTGATTGGGACTTAATTTCCTATACCTATACTGGAACCTCAACAACAACTGTTGGAGGACAATCGTTTTCATCGGATTTTACTGGCGAGGCAAAAAATATGGATTGGACCATAGATATGAAAAGCAATAATAAGTTTGTCTCTTCTGGAGATATGACAATTGTCATTACAATGGATATTGCAGGGCAACCTTTTGAATTTGATCAGCCTTTTGCAGATTGGTTGGGAACAGGAGATTACTCCATTGTAGACGATAAAATTACTTTCAAGAGCGAAAATGCTGCTGAAACAACAGTCTGTGATGTAGTGGAATTGACCAGCAATACTTTGAAAATGGGTTGTCCAGTTACGATTACCAGTACACAACAAGGAGCAGTTTCGACTTCAGTACTGGCTGCAAGCATTACTTTAGAGAAGTAAGCATTTCTCTTCTTTTAATCAAAAAAGGACATTTATTCTATTGGAATGAATGTCCTTTTTTTATGTTCGGAATTAAAGCAATTTAAAATTGTCGCCTCTAAGGAGTAATTTATTCCTTTTTTTTCAACAGAAACTCTAGGTGATTTGCCACTATAAGGCTAAAAAGCGCCTATTTTAAACATCAAGATCTTTTTAGCAAAATTTTAACCCTCAAGCCGACCTTAATTTTTCAATCAATAAGTTTAAATGATTAATTTTAAGTATTGGAACAACGTTGTGGTAGAACGTTGTTCAATCAGGAGCTATAAAGAAATTCAATCTAAACTTAAGCATGAGAATATTAATATTACTTTTTACTTTATTGATGTCGGTTGAAATTTGCATTGGACAAACAGAACATTCTGTTGCCCGACAATGGAACGAACAAGTCCTTCAAGCCATCCGAAATGATTTTGCAAGACCAACGGTCCATGCAAGAAATCTTTTTCATATATCGGTTGCCATGTACGATGCATGGGCAATCTATGAGCCCAATGCGGATACTTATGCTTTGGGCAAACGAGTACACGGATTTGAAATGCCGATCTTGCCGATAGGAGTTCCAATCAATAAGAAAGAAGCTCAAGAAAAAGCAATGAGTTATGCTGTTTATAGATTAATTGAACATAGGTTTCAAAAGGCTCCGTTATTTCAATTTATACAAGAAGACAATAATCTTTTAATGGATGAATTGGGGTTTGACATCAATAATACCTCTACTGATTATTTTTGCGGCCCAGCTGAATTGGGAAATTACATTGCCAAACAATTGATTGATTTTGGTTTGCAAGATGGATCAAATGAAGAAGGAGATTATGAAAATTTGTTTTACGAACCTGTTAATCAAGCTTTGCGAATAGATGTAAATGGCAATCCCACCATCAGAGACTTAAACCGCTGGCAACCACTTCAATTAACTGAATTTATCGACCAAGCTGGAAATCCAATTAGCAATAATGTCCCTTCCTTTTTAAGTGCGGAATGGGGGAGTGTTCTCCCTTTTTCTCTACAAGAGGAAGATGCTACTCTATTTGAAAGAGATGGATTTGATTATAAAGTATACCATGATCCAGGCCCACCGGCCTATATTGAAAATTCTGAAGACAATGGAATTGAGGATATGTATAAATGGGGAAATGCATTGGTCTCCGTTTGGTCTTCCCATCTCGATCCTGCTGATCTTACCCAATGGGATATTTCTCCAAGTGCAATTGGAAATATTACAGACTATCCAATGACCATAGATGAATTGCCTGATTTTTATAATTTTTTAGAAGGTGGGGATATAGGTACTGGTCATGAAGTAAATCCTCACAATGGTTTACCCTATGCTAGAAACATGGTGAAACGGAGTGACTATGCGAGGGTACTTGCTGAATTTTGGGCAGATGGCCCAGATTCCGAAACGCCACCAGGACACTGGTTTACAATCCTAAACACCGTAAATGACAGCCCAGATTTAGTTAAGAAATTTAGAGGACAAGGTGAGGTTTTAGATGATTTGGAATGGGATGTGAAAGCGTATTTTATTTTGGGTGGTGCCATGCACGATGTAGCGATTTCTTCTTGGGGGATTAAAGGCTGGTATGATTATGTCCGGCCAGTATCTGCAATCCGAGGAATGGCAGAACTGGGGCAAAGTACCGATCCCAATTTGCCATCATTCGATCCAAAAGGACTGCCTTTAATTCCAGGATACATAGAATTGATTGAAGAAGGAGATGACTTAGAAGGTTTTGAAGGAAGATATATCGGAGACATCAAACTCAAGGCTTGGCGTGGTCCAACATACATAGGAATACCCAGCTTGGATATTGCTGGTGTAGATTGGATTCGTGCAAGTAATTGGTGGCCTTATCAAAGGCCTTCATTCGTGACTCCACCCTTTGCAGGCTATGTTTCTGGACATTCAACCTACAGCAGAGCTGGCGCCGAAGTCCTGACAGCATTCACTGGTGATCCATTTTTTCCAGGAGGTTTAGCTGAGTTTAGATGTGAAAAAGAAGATTTTTTGGTTTTTGAAAAAGGGCCTAGTACAAACGTCACTTTGCAATGGGCCACTTATCGCGATGCTTCAGACCAATGCAGTTTGTCTAGAATTTGGGGTGGAATTCATCCTCCGGTTGATGATATTCCCGGCCGTTTAATTGGAGAAAGAATAGGGATCGATGCATTTAATTTTGCATTGCCTTATTTCGAAAAACCTGCTTTCGTTCCTGCAACGGAAATCACCACAGTTTTTCCGAATCCAACAGATTGTGGTGTTTTTATTTCAACAGAAGAGGCAGGTGAATATCCAGTCTCCGTTTATACAACGAATGGTCAATTG
>CALIAG010000190.1 GCA_938041325.1 uncultured Saprospiraceae bacterium
TTGTACAATTCAAACCAATCAGGACTGTCTTCGTCTTCATCTAAAAATATAGAATTTGTGGACATTGCTTCATTAAAGCGGACATTCTGAGCGCTCAAATCGCTTATAAAAAGAAGAAACAAAAGACTAACTAAAACCTTGTTCATGCTGCAATTCATATTATTATTATTTTCTATACTCCTCTTCTTTTTCGACAAATAAATAAGTAGTCGAGAAAAGAACCTCAATTCAATTTAAACATCTTACAACACTATTACAATCTCTTAGAAATTATTTAAGCATGTTTAAAGACACAGAGCTATACTTTGCGCAAATCTTGTTAGCACTATTCTTCTGCATTTTTAAACAAATCATTTATTCTGACTATGCTTTTCCTTTGATCACTTCTTTTACAATTTCTGGGTTCAACAACGTAGACGTATCGCCTAAGTTCTTGGTGTCTCCAGAAGCTATTTTTCTTAAAATCCTTCTCATTATTTTACCAGACCGGGTCTTTGGCAACCCTGAAACGATTTGAATTTTATCCGGCTTAGCAATTGGTCCAATCTCTTTCGTTACTACTTTCAACACTTCTTTACGAAAAGCGTTCACATCTTTCACCGCATTTTGAATAATAACATATGCATAAATGCCTTGCCCCTTAATGTCATGCGGATACCCAACTACTGCGGATTCCACTACATTATCGTGTTCATTTATAGCATTTTCAACTTCCGCTGTACCCATTCTGTGCCCAGAGACATTGATGACATCATCCACTCTTCCTATGATTCTATACAGTCCTTTTTTGTCTCTTCTTGCTCCATCGCCTGTGAAATACATATTTTCAAAAGCAGAGAAGTAGACTTGTCGACAACGTTCGTGATCGCCATATGTAGTCCGAATCATGGAAGGCCACGGATATTTAATGCACAACAAACCTTCTTTGTTGTTGCCTTTTATTTCTTTGCCTTCTGCAGTAACGAGGCAAGGTTGAATACCAGGTAAAGGCAAGCCTGCATGCGTTGGCTTCATTGGTGATAAGCCACCCATACCCGAAATCATCATTCCGCCTGTTTCGGTTTGCCACCAAGTATCAACGATTGGACATTTTTTCTTTCCTACTTTTTCGTAATACCAGTTCCAAGCTTCCACGTTAATTGGCTCTCCAACCGTCCCTAATAGCTTCAGAGCACTCAAATCATAATGATTTGGTAAATCATCGCCTTTTGCCATTAAAGCTCTTATCGCTGTTGGTGCGGTATAGAATTGATTGACTTTATGTTTTTCACAAATATGCCAGAATCGGCCTGCATCTGGATAAGTTGGAACACCTTCAAACATTACACTTGTCGCTCCTGCTAGAAGTGGACCATAAATTATGTAGGAATGCCCCGTAATCCAACCAATATCTGCGGAACACCAATACACATCTCCTCGATCATATTGAAAAACGTTTTTAAAAGAAAACTCGGTATAAACCATGTATCCGCCACAAGTATGTACCACTCCTTTCGGTTTTCCAGTCGAACCAGAAGTATAAAGTATAAACAACATGTCTTCAGAGTTCATCACCGTTGGTTTACATGTTTTCCGTTTGCCGGAAACCTCATCACTCCACCACTTATCGCGCCCCTTTTTCATTTTTACTTTTCCACCGGTGTTCTTATGAACAATAACCGTTTCGATACTTTTGCAGTTTTGCTTTAATGCTTCGTCAACAACTTCCTTTACTGGAATTGTCTTTGCACCTCTTGCATTATAATCTGAGCAAATAACCATTTTGCAAGTCGCATCTTTTATTCGATCTGCTAAAGCCGTTGCTGAAAACCCAGCAAACACCACTGAATGAATTGCGCCTATTCGCGCGCAAGCCAAAACACCGATTGAGAGTTCGGGGACCATGGGCATATAGAAGCAAACTCTATCGCCCTTTTTAATTCCGTTCGCTTTTAACGCGTTAGCAAAACGACATACCTCGTCATGCAATTCTTGGTAAGTATAAGTTACAAATGGTTGACTGGGATCATTCGGTTCCCATATTATCGCAGTATCGTTTTTTCGTTTTGGTAAATGACGGTCTAGACAATTCTCTGTAATATTTAATTTACCTCCCTTAAACCATTTAACATCCGGTTTTTTAAAATCCCATTCCAATACTTTGTCCCACTTCTTATGCCATTTAAAAGTAGCCGCTTGTTGCCCCCAGAATACTTCAGGCTTTTCTACACTTTTCTTGTATACTTTTTTATAATCATCAAAAGTTTTAATCCGGTATGTCATTGCAAAATTTATTTAGAAAGTAATGTCAATTAAATAAAAATAGTCAGGTAAAATTTGTCTAAAATACTTCTGAATCTCAATTCCAGTATGCTAATTGTAAAACAGCTTTGAATTTAATGATTTGCAGGAACATTCCAAAATTAAAGTCCAACAGTAAGTTTATCGGCTTTCCGATCCTCTTGCTTTTTAGTATCTTTCCTTAAATCTTTTTTATAAACCATCAATCAGAAAGAATGGCTAAACTCAGTCGAAAGAATTTCTTTAAAGGTCTGGCATTAGGGACCATTTCTTTGCCATTTGTGATACGAGGTTGTGGAGGTGAAAATCTGGCGCAACAAAGCAGTTCTGCAAATGTAATCACTGGAAAAAATTATGAGTGGAAAATGGTGACCACCTGGCCTCCTAATTTTCCTGTGTTTGGAGAAGGTTGTACGCTTTTTGCAAAAATTGTAGAAGAGATGTCTGCTGGGCGAATGAAGATCAAAGTCTATGGTGGCGGAGAACTGGTGCCTCCACTAGAAAGTTTTGATGCAGTGCGCAGTGGTGCTGCCAATATCGGTCATGGAGCAGCGTATTACTGGGCAGGAAAATCTCCGGCAGCACAATTTTTTGCAGCAGTGCCTTTTGGGATGAACGCTCAGCAAATGAATAGCTGGATTTCAAACGGAGGTGGTTTGGCTTTATGGGAAGAACTGTATGCAGAATTCGGACTTGTACCAATGGTAGCTGGAAATTCAGGCGTTCAAATGGGTGGGTGGTTCAATAAAGAAATAAATGCATTAGAAGACTTAGAAGGATTGAAGATGAGGATTCCGGGACTCGGTGGAAAGGTACTGGAAAAAGCTGGAGGAGCACCTGTGTTATTAGCAGGCGGTGAACTATACACTGGCTTGGAACGAGGCATCATAGATGCAACGGAATGGGTAGGTCCTTACCACGATTACAAAATGGGATTTCATCAAATCGCAAAATACTATTACACCCCTGGCTGGCATGAAACAGGGACTACGCTTGAATTGTTTTTCAATAAAAAAGATTTTGATGCGCTGGACAATTCATTAAAAGCAATTTTCAGAGCTGCCGCAGCAAAAGTCAACTCTTGGATATTGTATGAATTCGAAACGCAAAATGCGATATATCTGGACAAGTTAATTCGAGAAGAAAACGTAGATATAAGAAATTATCCAAAAGAGGTATTGGATCAATTAAGAATTTATACTGATGAAGTTGTTGCGGAATTGGTGGAATCAGATCCTTTTGCAGAACGGGTTTATGCATCTTATCAAGACTTCCGTCAGAAAGCTACGGTCTGGTCAAAAGTAACAGAAAAGGTTTTTTACAACGATATTCAGATTTAGAAATCTGAACCAGTTCTAATGAATTCGTTGTACACTAAAAACAAAAACTGTTCAAAGATTTCTCTTTGAACAGTTTTTTATAGCCAGAGGCTAATTTTTTTTAGTGATTCACGAAACTACGCAGAAAATCTTGCAGCATCCACTTTAGATAATACTCTCCAGCATTCATGTGTTCCTGCTTGAGACTTAGCTACTGCATAAAATCTACCTTTCTTTTCTCTTACCTCAAATTCACTTGTTTCGAATTTGCTTTTCGTTTTTACGTCGTAAAAGCTCAAAGAGTCATTTGCCATAATTAGCGATTTTTATGATTAATAATGGGCCAAATATAGTACTATTTGCTCATAAATGATTGAAATTCTTAATTTATAAGAAAGAAAACAAGTTCAGGGAAAAAGATAACTAAAGTCAAAAATACAAGCTGAATAAGCACAAAAGGGATAATTCCGCGATACAAATGGCCTGTAGTTATGCTCGGAGGAGCCACTCCTTTGAGGTAAAACAGGGAAAAACCGAAGGGTGGAGACAAAAATGAGGTCTGTAAGTTAAGCGCCAGCAAAATCCCAATCCAGATCAAATTCATGTCAAAAGCGATAAAAATTGGAGCTACAACGGGCACAATTATGAAAATAATTTCTATAAAATCTATGAAAAAACCTGCTATAAACACCACTAACATGACCAAAAACAGGAAAATCATGGGCGATAAATTGGCATTTTCGATCAATTCTATCAAATAACGGTCCCCTCCCATCTCTCTAAATACATAGGTAAATGTGGTCGCTCCGACCAATATTATGAAAACCATACTGGTCAATTTAGTCGTCTCTTGAGCCACTATTCTCAAAGTTTCAAACTTAAATCTACCTTGTACAATAGTAAGTATTGTGGCACCTAATGCACCAAGTCCAGCAGCCTCAGTAGGAGAAGCTATTCCAGAAAATATAGACCCCAACACGGAAATAATCAGCAATAAGGGAAGTAAAAATGCTTTTATGACCTTTTGAGCAAAGCGATCTGAACGGAATTTTCGGATCTCTTCAGCAGGAATGGCGGGTGCCCAGGTTGGGTTTATCTGAGCAATGACTACTATATATATAATGTATGCAGCTACCAGCAACAAGCCAGGCAACAATGCGGCTCTAAAAAGATCACCCACAGAAACCTGTAACACAGAACCCAATAATACCAGCACTACAGATGGTGGAATGATTTGCCCCAAAGTACCTGAGGCTGCAATTGTTCCTGTTGCCAACTCTGGTGAATAACCTCTTTTCAACATGGTAGGTAAACTAATCAGTCCCATTGTAATCACAGTTGCTCCAACGATACCTGTTGATGCAGCTAATAAAGCACCTACGATCACAACAGATATTGCTAAGCCTCCTTTCAATGTACCAAAAAGCATGGCCATCGTTTCTAAAAGGCTTTCAGCCAAACCGGATTTTTCCAACATTATTCCCATAAAAATAAAAAGAGGAACAGCGAGCAAAACGTAATTACTCATCACTCCCATTATCCTTGGTGGCAATGCAGTAAAACTACTTGGGTCTAAAAAACAAATGGCATAAAGGATGGAAATACCTCCTAAAGTAAAGGAGACCGGATAGCCGTAAAGGATCAGTAAAAATATACTTACAAAAAGAAGAATGGCCAAAAGCTCGATTCCCATATCTATGTGGTTTCTCGTTTTGTTTCTTGTAAATCAATTATCGCTTTGAATACACTTGAAATGGCTTGCAATAACAAAAGGAAAAAGCCAATGGCTATTGCAAACTTGATTATATAGCGCGCCGGTAATCCTCCAGGATCCGGAGACCCTTCTCTTATTTTAAAAGATTCCAAACCATAATGAAAGGAGACATAAATTAGCAGGATGCACCAAGGAATTAAAAAGACCACTCCTCCTGTTAGATTTACCCATGCTTTGTCTCTTTTTGAAAAGTTAGAATAAAATAGGTCTACTCTGACATGTGCATCATGCTTGAAAGTATACGCTCCTCCTAATAAAAACAAAAGTGCAAAAAGGTGCCATTCCAATTCCATCACCCATGCAGCCGTTTCATTAAACAAACTTCTCATAGCTACATCATAGCAAACCAATGCAACAAGAAGTATGGTTAACCACGAAGCTGCTTTGCCTACTTTTTCATTCAATGAATCAATCGCACTAGAAATAAATTGAAGCCACATATATCTATTTTTGACTTTGCCAAAATACAAAATTTCCGCTCTTCCATACGGTGGATTTATTCCACTGATAAAAAAATCAACATTTTTTTGTCGTATTTTCCAACTATTCATTTTTTCAAAAGTCTTTTTAATGTCTTTGAGGAAAACCATAAGAAAACAAGTTACGATTGAAAACTAAATGGCTAAATACGAATGATGAGCAGCTCGTCGAAGCTTGCAAACAAGGCCACTCGAATGCACAAGCAGTATTGTACAAAAAGTACATCACTGCTGTATTCAATCGATTGCAAAGAATGGTGGCCAATAATATGCTTGCAGAGGACTTAAGCCAGGAGGTTTTTATCAAAGTATTTAAGCAGTTGAAAAGTTTTAGAGGAGACTCAACTTTAGGAGCATGGATCAAAAGAATAACAATTAATACTGCACTCAATCATATAAGAAAAGAGAAAGGTATTTATTTTGATGATTTGGAAGCTTATGATTTTAAGGAACCAGAAAGCTATGAAAACCAAGCCCCTTACAGTATGGAACAAATTCATTACAGCATCAAAAACCTTCCTCAGGGTTGTCGGGTCATTTTGAATTTGTACTTACTGGAAGGATATAGACACAATGAAATTGCTCAGATTTTGAACATTTCTGAATCCACTTCTAAAACACAATTTCGGCGTGGCAAACAGTTGCTTCAAAAGAGCCTTCAACAATTAAAAAGAGATAGCTAAAAAATAGATTATGTCTAGTGATCAGTTTGAGAAATTAATTCGAGATAATCTCGATGAATTCGACCGAATAGAAAAGGTGGATACGGATTCCTCTTGGCAAAAATTTAAGTCGAAGCAAGGCGCAGTAAAAGTGCGGCGAATTCCAAGATGGTTGGTTTATACTGCAGCAGCTTGCATGATAGGATTGGGTGGTGTTTTTTTAGGCTATAATTTATTGCCAGAACCAGAAGCCAACTTTGCCAGCATAATAGAACAAGATCCTGTTTTATTTGAAATATACAATGACATGCAAACGCAGATCAATGTGCAAGAGAAAAAAATACAGGCGGCAAATGTAGACAAGGAGTCTTACAAAGAGTTGTTTGACGAATTAAACAATCTTGAACTTTTACAATCTGAATTTCAAAAAGACATTCCTGGTTATGGAACAGAAAGAGAGTTGATAAAAGTATTATTAAAAAATTACGAAAGGAAAGCGCGCTTACTGGAAATATTATTAAAAGAAATCGACAAAAATTCTAAATATGAAAATCTTGAAACGAATAAAAGCATATAAATTTTACTCCGTCTTGATCCTGATTTGTTTTTCCTTTGTTGCTTTCAAAAGCAATTACGAAAAGAGCAAATTGATATCAAGAGAATTCAATGTAACCGATCGAAGCATTGTAAAGATCATGCATGAAAGAGGCGCTCAAAATATTGAGTATTACGATGGGGACAAAGCGCTGCTCGAAGTGAACCTCGTCGTAAGGGGAGCGGTAGAAGAAGACGTTGAAACAGTCCTTTCCAAATACAGTATTGACATCGACGAGTTTAGCAATACGGTTGAAGTTAATTCTAGCACCAACATAAAACTTCAGCAATCCAATACCTCTTGGTTTGGAAACACCAAGCATTTAGTAAAATTCAAAGACGGTACTGAAATTCGAAGCAAAATAGAAATGGTACGGGCAACGATGAAACTAAAAATCCCTAAGGTTTCTTTACTCGAATTGTCTAATCGATACAACGATATCAATACCGGAGACTTGCCTTTTGATCTAAATGTAGATTTATTTTCAGGGGAGATTGACGCAGGGAATATTGATGGGAAATTTGAAATGGATATGAAATACGGAAAGGGAAAAGTAGGTAATGTGAATGAAGCAAAATTGGATTTATTTGATTCAGATCTTCGCTTTGGTAACATTGGTGAGTTGAAACTAAAAGATAAATATTCTGAAATCGAGTTTGCGAATGTCATGTCTGTTGAGATGGATGTTTTTGATGCAGAGTTAAGTTTTGGCAATATACCTGGTGCATTTAATATTCGGGAAAAATATTCTGAAATCGAAGCGGGCAATGTTGGAACAGGAGAATGGGATATGTTTGACGCTCAAGTTAAAATAGAATCAATTGAACAATTAGAAGTAAATAGCAAGTACTCTGAATTTGTGATTGAACGTGTTGGTGACCTATCAGTTGAAAGTTTCGACGATGATTTTAAATTAGGCAATACAAACTCTGTGGAATCGCGTTATTCAAAATACACTGAATACGATATTGAAGAACTTAATTCGTTTCTCAAATTTCAAGATTCTTTTGACGATGACATAGATATCCGCAAGGTTGGAGCAGCGTTTTCAGGTATTAATTTAGTTGCAAAGTATACCGATCTTAATTGTCCAATTCCAAGCTCAATAAAATACAATTTACAAGCAGAAATGAAATACGGTGAATTGAAATATCCTGAGCAACAGTTTGAAGTTAGAATTGATAGAGAACGTGGTTCTGAAAGGAACTTAGAAGCCAAAACAGCTGGAGCAAATGAGAATAGTCCCAAAGTATTTATCGATGCTTACAGCTCAAAAATAAGTCTAAGTGGTTTTTAACGCCGCTTATAACCCAACTAAATAAAATTAAAAGTAGACACCATATAAGGATTGAATGTTAAGCAGGAATTGTAATAATGCAATTCCTGTTTTTTTTATTAAGAATTAATTTTATCCTAAAAATCCATTCCCATTGAAAAGTACAATATCGGATCTTGTACGATTCTCGTCTCCACGCCCCAAGCATAATCCAAGCGAAGGAAGTAACCAAACAAGGTTGTTCGAATACCGCCTCCATAGCCCGCAACAATAGGATCTCTAAAGTAATTGACTTTAACAGAAACGGCCGGTGGCTTCGTTAAAAATATCGTATTCAATGGACTGTCATCCGTAAACGGTGTAGGTCCCTGCCATGCAGTACCCACATCGAAGAACCCAACCAATTGGAAGTTTCTTATGAATGAAGAACGAATGCGTTTCGAAAAGTATTTAAAGATCGGTACTCTTAATTCTGTATTGACCAAAGCATAGTGATTTCCATTTCGAATATTGAATCGGAAACCTCTCATATTACTTGCAAGAGTTTGATAGGCAAAATCATCAGACTGCGGATAAGGTATTTCTGTATTCTGTTGTTGGAACAACCAATTGTCTACACCACCAAGCACATATAACATTTTTTCAGAACCAAACGAAGTAGAAGCCGCTGCACGTACAGCCAAAATGGAATGTTTATCTAATCTCTGATAATGTCTGGCATCAATTCCCAAAACAGTCATAAAGCCATCCTCCAAATTGAGGTTAAAACTATTGACGATTTCCAAATCAAACTTCTTAACAACTTCTGCAAAGACTTTTGCACGTGTTCCATTTTTAATATTAATAGAAACATCAATTGTATTGTCAAATACATATTCTAAACCTAAACTAATCCGTTGATCAAAATCAGATGGTGTAAATAAAGCATTTCTATCTGTTGCCAAATCTACATGCTTATCCATTCTTAATTTACCTGTCGCACGGATACTGGTGTACAAGTCCAGTGGGTATTTGAATTGTGCCAAAGCGATATGCGTGATGTCTTTTGAACGAGATACAACAAGGGGCACACCATTCGGTTGATCTGAAGAGTTTTTAACTGACCTTCGGTAAAAAGCAAATTTCTTATCAAGCCTTTTTTTCTTGTTATCAAAAATCACAAAAAACTCGGTCCCATTAAAAGTGGTTGGCAATCTCATTCCTCCTTCAAACTCAAAGTCTTCAAAGAGATCCTTTACATTGGCTTTTAACAAGATCCCTAGCGGTGGATAATTATACGATGGATTTTGAGGATCATAATCATTGTACCCATCAAACAAAAGACTATTGTCCAACTGTGTCGTTACAAAATCAGCACGGAATTTAAGCCGATAAGGGACAATTCTTGCAGAGCGGAATTTCGGAACTTTCCTTTCAAGAGTTCTTTTAAACGGAGATCCATTATTTGCTACAGGTTCTATCGTTTGCTGTTTTTGAACAACAATTTTTTCATTGTCATCTTCTACTGTCACCTCTGCCGCTGGCTCATGATTGTCAAACTCACTTTGGAAAAAATAATTGTCAATATCAACTTTGCCATTTTCTTTTTGTGGTACTTCTTCCTTAGTAATATCTATTGCCGTATCATCGACTTCTTTCATAATATTACCAGATGGATTTGGAGCATCGATGTCCATTCCAAGCCTCGAACCAGTAAGGCTGTTGAAAGTCTGGATTTTTTGTTTCTGATATTTGGTAGGTTTTGGATAAGACCTTTTAACCGTGTTGGCTTCTTTATTATACAAACGGTATTCACCATCTTTAAATATCAGTTGCACCAATTGGTTCGAATGTGGGGCAGTGTGCTGATCGAGAATGCTGCGTTCGTAATTGGACGAACCATGGTTGTGGGCAATCTTTATCCAAACAGGAACCAAGGCCATTGAATCAATTTGACCAGTTGTATCCAATGCTGCATAAGTTGTATCCTGATGAAGTATAACTTTTGAGCCATCTTTTAGATATAGATGTCTGTTGTAATGAAGAATCACGTCTTCTAGGTAAGCCATTTTCCGATTGTAAATTCCATTTTCATCAGAAAGGTAAGTGAAGTACGTAGAGTCAACAGCCGCAGGTTTTCTTTCATTCGCCAAAGGCGTGTTCGTTACTCTCGTTAGAACTTTATTTTTATTGGTATAATCGTAAAAGAAAACATCAAAATTATCCAAAGGGAGAATGGTGTCCATTTTCATTGTTCGAATCAACGAATCTCTACGATTAGACACGAAAAGAATTCCCTTTATAGAATCTATGGTTACAACCGTTGCATCAAGGTCATCGTAAAAATCTTGAGTGATGCGTTCGGTTTGTCTTGTTCTTGATTGATAAATAAATATGTCTGAAAAGCCTTTTACTGTTGCAGAGAAAACCAGATTAAAAGGAGTGATGTAGTCTACACTATATACTCTGTGGTATTCTGTTGAGAGCTCTTCTTCTTCTCGCATTTTACGGGTATTCATATCGTAAAAGGCTAGCTTTGGAACATCTCTTTTCTCATGGACAATAGCCACTTCCAAGTTGTTCGGACTCCAAGCTACAAGTGGATAATTATAGTCCGTTGCTTGGATAGAATTTCTAAAGCCTGTTTTAAAGATCATATCTCTTTCCCCTGTTCTCACATCTTGAATGAAAACTTTCGCTTTACCGATTTCATTGGTTACATACAAAAGTTTTTTACCATTGGGACTAAGCTTGACGCTGGTTAAAGGAAGTTTTCTTTTATTTTTAATTACAATTTGTTCGCCTTCGATTTTCTCGCGGCCTTCCATTTCTTCTTTGTAACGTTGGTTAAAATACAACAACCAACTCTGCGTAGTTTTTTCGTAAGAAGTACCGAGCACATACAAAAATCCGCTTTCTATGCTTCTATTGATTCGGGTCAAATAAAGGAGATTAGAAACCGTAGATTTTCCATAATTCTGACCAATAAAATACCATAAGGAATGCCCGGCTAATTTGGGGTGGTCTTCCGCCAGCTTATCAAAGTTTTTATACCGCTCGTTGATGATGAGATCACGAAGTTGATTGTCCATCTCCGCATTCCAATCTGATCCAACATAAGATACTAAACCGGACTTGAACCAATCCGGCAGATTCATCATGACTGCATTCTGAACAATTTCCTGAAGATTGGATCCAAAAAGCATTGCATTCATATATACAGAAGCGATGCCTTCTCGAATTTGCTCCCGTAGATTTTGGTGATCGCCATCAAAATAAACGAAAACTTTATTCCCTACTATTTTGGTCTGCCCACCAGTATTAACGAAGGCTTCTTCACTACCAATATTACTTTGTTTTAAATCGGTTATGTCCGTATAGACGATAATCTCGATTTTATCATTCATTCGATGTTCCAGCAAATTCTGAATTAAATCGTGGTCCAACTCCGCGGTTTGCACAACCGCCTGGCCTATATTCCGACCTTCTCCATACCAGTAGGTAATAAAATTCGTGCTTTCATAATATACCCATTCGTCATAATCCTGATGATATTGCACTCTATTTTTCCCAAACTCCGTTTGAGTACCCTGTCCAGATGCTGGAATATAAGCGAGAAGTGAAAGGAGAAATAAAAATTGAGTAATTATACGCATAAGGGTGAATTTTACTGGGTTCGGCGCCGGTCAATTTGGTGAAAATCGTAAAACACTGATTTTAAACAGCTAACATATAAAAAATAAGTATAAATCATGCCAAACTGCTTAAAAAAGACACATTATCTAAAATGATAATTTTTAGACAAAATGTCAATGATTATATGGTTTAATTGTCGTTTAAAACCGCAGAATAAAATAATTCGTATTGTAAGTGTAATTTAGCGCTTTATTGAAGGCGAAACGGACCTATTCCTATTAAATAACTGTCTGTAGTTCTTCCTCATAAATTTAACGTAATACTATGGCTCTTGTTGCTGCACTCACTTTTAATCCTTTTCAGGAAAATACTTACATCGTTTACGATGAAACCAAGGAATGTATAATCTTCGATCCTGGTTGTTATACCGAAATCGAGCGAAAGCAAATGGCAAAATTTATAAAAGACAAGGAATTGAAGCCTGTTCGTCTGATCAATACGCATTGTCATTTGGACCATGTATTTGGGAATAACTTTGTAGCAACAAAATTCAATTTAGAACTAGAAGCGCATAAAGGCGAGGTTCCTGTTTTAGAAGTGGTGCCACAGGTTTGTCAGATGTATGGCGTAGCAATGCCGGATCAATCTCCTCCGATTACTAAGTTTATTGAAGAAGGAGATGTTATTGAGTTTGGGAATACTCGTTTAAAAACCTTGTTTACTCCTGGGCATTCACCAGCAAGCATTTCATTCTATTGTGAGAAAGATAAATTCATAATTGCAGGTGATGTATTGTTTCACAGTTCAATCGGTCGAACAGATTTACCGGGTGGAGATTTTAATACCTTGATTGCAAGTATTCGCGAACAGTTTTTTGTATTGCCAGATGAGGTAGAAGTCTGGCCGGGGCATGGACCTTCAACCACTGTTGGGTATGAGAAAAAGAACAATCCATTTTTGAATGATTAGAAATTGAAGCTATATCAAATTCATCTTTTAAGAATTTTAATCTCCTTCAACCACTTCTGGCAATAAGCGAAAAGACTTGCGATGGTGCTTGGTTGCGCCGTGACTACGAATTGCATCTCGGTGCGCTTTAGTTGGATATCCCTTATTTGTTATCCAACTGTAATGAGGATGCTTGATAGCCAATTTTTGCATATACTCATCTCGATAAGTTTTCGCCAAAATCGACGCTGCCGCTATGGATAAATATTTGCCATCGCCTTTAATAATGCAATGATGAGGAATCTTTTTGTAGGGGTTGAAACGGTTGCCATCTATGAGGAGAGCTGTTGGACGCAATTCTAATTGGTCAACGGCACGATGCATCGCCAAAAAAGAAGCATTCAATATATTTACTTTATCAATTTCTCGGGGATTAACCCTGGCTACAGCCCAAGCCAAAGCGTTTTCCATAACCACTTTCCTGAGCTCCAATCTCTGTTCTAATGTCAGTTGCTTGGAATCATTTAACGATTGGTGTCTGAAGTTTTTGGGTAAAATAACTGCTGCTGCGAAGACTGGTCCAGCCAGACATCCTCTTCCTGCTTCGTCACAACCCGCCTCAATATCCTTCTTGTTTAAATAAGGTAAAAGTCCTTTTTTGTTTTCTCTGGATTTCATTTTGCTAAAATAAAATATGTTTGGGACTTTTTTAGAGGTTCTTTGCTCTTTCAGTTTACTGTTGATGGTTTAAAGCCTTGATCTTTTCCAAAAAACAAAAACCTCTTCCAGTCATTCGACCAGAAGAGGTAAGTTTTTTATCGAACAAGAAGTTCTTATAGATCGAATTTAATTCCTTGTGCTAAAGGCACTGTTTTGCTATAATTGATCGTGTTCGTTTGACGACGCATATATGCTTTCCAAGAATCAGAGCCACTTTCGCGTCCTCCACCTGTTTCTTTTTCACCACCAAAAGCTCCACCGATTTCTGCACCACTGGTTCCAATATTCACATTAGCAATACCACAATCCGATCCAGCTACAGATAAGAAGTGCTCTGCTTCACGCATGCTATCGGTCATGATTGCAGAAGACAAACCTTGAGGAACATCATTCTGTAAAGCGATCGCTTCTTCGATTGTTTTATATTTAATTAAGTATAAGATCGGAGCAAAAGTTTCGTGTTGAACGATATGGAAATTATTTTTCACTTCAGCGATACATGGTTTGACATAACAACCCGATTCATATCCTTTTCCTTTTTTAACTCCACCTTCAACAAGGAATTTTCCACCTTCTTCTTTCACTGCTTTGATTGAGTTCAAATAATTCTCAACAGAATCTTTGTCAATCACAGGTCCCATATGAATTTTCGGATCTAAAGGATTTCCGATTTTGATCTGCTTGTAAGCTTTGACCAAAGTTTCTTTTACTGCTTTGTACTTGCTTTCGTGGACAATCAACCTTCTTGTTGTTGTACAACGTTGGCCAGCGGTACCAACTGCACCAAACACAGCTCCCGTTAATACGATTTCCATATTGGCATTTGGTGTAATAATAATGGCATTGTTTCCACCTAATTCCAATAAGCTTCTTCCCAAACGAGCCGCAACAGTTGCTCCTACGATTTTACCCATTCGCGTACTTCCTGTAGCAGAGACCAAAGGAATGTTTGCATCGTGAGTCATGTATTGACCAACTTGATAATCTCCATTGACTAAACAACAAACTCCTTCAGGTACTTTATTCGCTTTTAAAACTTTATGTAAAATATTTTGACACGCAACTGCGCATAAAGGTGTTTTTTCAGATGGTTTCCAAATCGTAGTATCTCCACAA
>CALIAG010000191.1 GCA_938041325.1 uncultured Saprospiraceae bacterium
GCCACTGTGTTGAATAAGGAAGCTTCGCAATTTTCTTTTGAAAACAAAGCTTCTGAAAAAGGTTTGGATTTCATTCACTACGAACACGTCTTTACCGATTACAATATCCAAAGACTTTTGATGCATCAATACACGCAAGCGGGGCCATCCATTGCTATTGGTGACCTCGACAATAATGGAGAAGACGACTTTTTCATTGGAGGCTCCTTGGATTTTTCAGGTACTATTTTCAAACAAAAAAATGGACAATTCGAACACCAACCCATTCAAACAGAAGGTTCGAAAAAACAAGAAGATATAGGCACCGTTATTTTTGATGCAGACAATGATGGAGATCAGGATTTATATATCGTAAGTGGAAGTTATGAACAAGCACCGAATACAGCTGCCTACCAAGATCGGTTTTATACAAACGATGGAAAAGGCAATTTAACGTTGAACCAAGCGGCTATCCCACAACTGTACACCAGTGGTTCTTGTGTTAAAGCGGCAGATTATGATGGTGACGGAGATTTGGATTTGTTTGTCGGTGGGCGGGTAGAACCTGGCTCCTATCCAAATGCAGTGTCCAGTTATATTTTGAGAAACGAATCAACAAATGGCCAAGCAAAATTTGTTGACGCCTCCAATGAACTGTGTCCTGAGCTCAATAATATCGGAATGGTAACCGATGCATTGTGGACAGATTTTAATAATGACCAAAAATTTGATTTGATTCTGACTGGCGAATGGATGCCAATCACTTTCTTAAAAAACACAGGATCTGGTTTTGAGAATGTAACGAAAAGTAGCGGGATAGGAAAAATCAGTGGTTGGTGGAACAGTATAACTGCAGCAGACTTTGACAATGACGGAGACACGGATTACATCGTTGGTAACCACGGCAATAACTCAGTATTTCAAACCAACATGGATGAGCCCATTACTTGTTATGCAGGTGACTTTGATGACAATGGTTCTGTAGACCCAATCTGCACCACTTACCTTCTGAATGAAGATGGAACAAAAAGTGCTTATCCCGTTCATGCGCGAGATGATATCATTAAACAATTGGTGAAATTGAGAAAAAGGTTTAAAGATTACGATGCTTATTCCCGTGCGACAATTGATAGCATTTTGACCAAAGAACAAATGGACAAAGCACGAATTTTGAAAGTAAACAACCTGGCTTCTTCTTACATTGAGAACCTTGGAAATTCGACTTTTAAAATGAGCAATTTACCAACGGAAGTTCAAGTAGCACCTGTATTTGGAACACTGCCATTCGATTATAATGATGATGGGAATATTGATGTTTTGTTAATTGGAAACAATTTCGGAACGGATGTTTTTTGGGGACGCCAAGATGCTCTAAATGGTTTGATACTTGAAGGTGATGGAGCAGGTAATTTTATTGCTAAAAGAAATTCGGAAACTGGATTCTTCGTGGATCAGGATGGTCGATCATTGGTCAACATTCATCAAAAAGACAATAAGCCCTTATTTCTGGCGACTCAGAATATGGATTTCATGAAGGTTTATCAGCAGCGATCCAATACGGAAAAGACTATAATAAAAGCAGAAGCAATGGATGCTTGGGCAGAAGTAATTTTAGCAAATGGTAAAACACGGAAAGAAGAATTTTATTACGGAAACTCTTACTTGTCTCAAAGTTCAAGAGTATTGTATTTACCAGCCGACATTAAGTCAGTTTCAAAATTCAATTTTAAAGGAAACAAGAAAGAGGCATTGTAAAAAACCCTAATTTGAAGTTTGTTATAATGATTCAAATTTAATATGGATAAATTATTCTTAATCTGCCTTTTGATTTTTGGGACTCTTGGACTAAGTGCTCAAGGAGGTCGAATTTTAATTGACGATGACTTTAGTGATTGGGAAAACACCAGTGTTGCTTTCTCTGATGCTATTGGAGATACGGGCAACAACGTTGACTTTGGCAATTTATGGATCAGCAATGATGATAAATATCTATTCTTTAGATTTGAGGTCAGCGAAGAAATAAGCTTGCAAGGAGACAACGCCATCGCTTTTTATTTGGATGCGGACAATGACAACGAGACCGGATTCAGTGTTGGTGGAATTGGTGCAGAGCTGATTTACAATTTAGGCAATCAAGTTGGAAATGTATACGTCGACGGAACAACAATAACCAATATTGGACATGCAGATATTAATCTTGTAACTGCACCTACGGTGACTTCCAACCAATTTGAAATTGCAATATCCAGAGACCTTGTTTTTTCAGGAGAAGATCTTTTTAGTGGAAACGAAATCAGAATTTGGTTCAGAAATAATGTAACCGGAGGAGACCGTTTGCCCGATGGAGAAGAAAGCGTATTATACACGATTAATGAAGACTTAGATCCTTTACCTGATTTTACAATCGATAAACCTGAAGCTGCTCAACTCAGAATTTTATCCTATAATGTGTTGCGCGATGATATGTTCGAATTAAGCTTACAAGGAAGTTATCGCAGAATATTAAACGCCATTATTCCCGACATCATTGGCTTTCAGGAAATCTATGATAACAGTTCTCTTCAAACAAAAAATTTGGTTGAATCCTTTCTACCTTCCGCTAGTGGTGAACAATGGTACCATTCAAAAGTTCCACCAGATATAATTACGATCAGCCGTTATCCCATTCTTGAAACTTACAACATCAATGAAGCAGGATCCGGCAACGGTGCCTTTCTAATAGATTTAGAGCCGGCAACAAATACCAAAATGTTGTTGATAGTTGCACACTTACCTTGTTGCAATAACAATTCTCAAAGACAAGATGAAATCGATGCCATCATGGCATTTGTCCGAAACGCAAAAGATGGGACCGGACCAATCACCATTTCTCCCAATGATCCTATTGTCATTCTTGGAGATATGAATTTAGTAGGATTCGAACAACAGCAAAATACTTTGCTTACTGGAAACATAGTGGACGAATCTGAATGGGGTGCTGATTTTAGTCCGGATTGGGATGGTACTGAATTAGAAGATGCAAGGCCATTGGCCACCAACACTCCTTTGGGCTTTACTTGGTATTCTCCAGGCAGTAATTTTAGTCCTGGACGTCTAGACTATGTGTTGTACTCTGGTTCCGTTATGGATTTAAAAAACAGTTATGCACTATTTACACCAGAGCTTAATCAAAATGAATTGTTGCAATACGATTTGGCTTCTCAAGATGCGGTTGCCGCATCTGATCATTTACCGATTGTAGCTGATTTTGATTTGGGTTTAAGTGTAGCCACCAATGAGTTGAGTACTCTACTCCCGCAATTTACAGTTTATCCAAATCCAGCAAAGGATCAAGCCTTTATTGATTTAGAAGTGGAAGAAAATACCTTTGTAGAATTGGACTTGATTGATATTCATGGGAAAGTTGTTCGTTCAATTTTCAATGGTGAATTGGCAAGAGGGTCTGCTCAATTCAATCTAAGTACATTAAACCTACCCTCTTCATTTTACATTTGTCGATTCAAGACTCAGAAAGCGATTTTTAATAAAAAAATTCAAATCGTTCATTAATAGTTTGAAGGATATAGATTCAACTTTATTTTATCTTCTCTTATGGTCCTTTTATAGAAAGGATTTGTAACATTCTTCTTTTTCATCCGTCTTTCTGCTACAACATTAAAATATCCACTTACATAAAGCGTTATTTTTTTAGAATAACCTAAAACTAAAGCGAAGCTGATGAAAACAATTTTAACAAGCATTTTATGCCTGTTGACCTTTGGGTTGGGAGCGCAAAATATTATTATTTCCGGAGCTGTTTTAGATGCTACAACTCAGAAACCA
>CALIAG010000192.1 GCA_938041325.1 uncultured Saprospiraceae bacterium
GAGCAGAATGGCAAACTGTCTGTTTCTTATATAGGTTTTAAAACGCAAACGGTACCCTTTACAAGCGGAGAAGATTTGCGAATCTCTTTGGAAACGGAGGCTGCATTGATGGATGAAGTCGTGATAAAAGCCAAGAAGATAATTGCACAAGAATTTTCTGTTGAAAAAATTTCTAAACTAGAAGTTTACCTCAACCCAGCTGCTAAAGCGGATGTTTTATTGGCGGTGCAATCTTTGCCTGCTTCTAGTAGTGTTGACGAAACTGCGAATATTAGCCTGCGTGGAAGCCCTCCTTCAGAAACGGGCATTTTTCTAAATAACGTACCCATCAGAGATGCAGTCCGTTTGGATCAATCCAATGGCGTTGGGCAGTTCAGTATTTTCAATACCAGTACTATACAATCAGTGAATGTATTTCCGAGCAATCCTCCCGTAGAATTTGGAGGCGCCACTTCCGGTGCAGTCGCCCTTTATACCGATGATAAATTGTTTGAGAAGTCTACTAGTCTTATTGCGAGTGTGGTAGGAGGTGCATTTTATTTGAGCAGACAATTGGGTAAAAAAACAGCCTTTGCTGCTTATGGAAATCTTTCTACGCATCATCTTTTTACAGCACTCAATCCCAGTGCGCTCGGGCAGATAAAATCATTTGAAAGCAAAGACGCAGGAATCTATTTCATCCACAAATTCAGTCCTCGTTCCATTTTAAAAGTTTTCAATTTTTCGATTTTCGAAAGCTATGAATTCTTAACGAAGGAACCAGGATTTGAAGCTTTGTTTAGCCAAAACAAAGACCGCAATATGACGGTGGCCAACTACAGTTATCAATGGGACAATGCTCGTTTGGAATTCAATCAAGGTTTGAATTTTTCAGATGCCAAATACAGCATTGGCAATATAGCGCATAACGTAAAAAATACGGATTACTTTGCGTCGCTGGGTTTTCACTATTTCAAAAACAATTGGAGCATAAAAACAGGTGCTTCCCTGACGCAGTATGACGTAAAAGCAAACGGTCTTGTTCCTATATTTTTTCATGCTTATGAAAGCCGTCATCCGAATCAAGCTTATGAGCAGAACAATTCCATTGGAGTTCCGGAAGCATATGTTTATGGCAAGTACAATTTTTCAGAAAAACTGATTTTGGGAGCTGGAAGTCGAGTATATCCGGGCTTTGGTGGCAATGATCCTTATGTGAGTAATCAAGCCAACTTGAGTTACCGACCCAAAGCATCACATACTTTTACCGTTTCTATTGGAAATTATAATAAATTTCAATTCCCTGGAGTATCTATTCCGGAATTGAGTATTTCTAAATCCAATCAGTATGCCTTGGATTATAAATATGAAAAAGGGACGACCGTATTGAGTGGTGCCATTTACAAAAAAGACGTAGACAATAGCTTTTTCAAAAACCCGATATATGGTGCAGAATTATTTGTATCGAAAAGAAGTAGAAAATTATCTGGAAGTCTTTCTTTGGCACATATCAATTCCATCATCGAAGAAGAGAATACCTCCTATCCTTCTCGTTTTGATTTGAATTATTTTATAAAAATTATTGGAAAGTACAGCATTCCTGATGTCATCGAAATCAATGCAGTCTATCGCCACCGTCAAGGAACCTATTACATTCCTGTTATTCAAAGTGAGTTTGATCCAGTGACAGATAATTTCATTCCTTTTTATGCTGGAATTACTGAAGGGGATCGATTGCCTGATTACAAAATTTTAGATATTGCTATTTCAAAAATAATGTCCGTCGGTCCGGGTTCTTTGATTTTATTCGTAAATGCGGGGAATGTACTGGATTTTAAGAATGTACGAGCGCAAAGTTATACCAGAGATTATTCTGAGCAGGTTGCTCAATTGTATAATGGCAGGATTGTTTTCTTTGGTGGGGTTTATCAGTGGTAAATTTATTGGAGGTAGGAATGAAGTGGATGTAAACAAATTAAATTTCTGCAATACTCCTTGTATAAAAACGCTGTCTATTTAAAAACTTATAAACCAGCGAACGTAGTTGAACCACTGTAGGGACGGAAGAACACAGTAGTTCTTGTGACGTAAAGAATAAAAGGACACAGAAGGTATTTTATCTTCGATAAAATTGGTCGTGTTTGGCTTTTGTCTGAACTATGATTAAAATTGATTATTTGATTGACTATGATTTTGTCTAGTATTTTGGGATTTAGATCTTTCTTATTTTATCCCCAATTATAGAATTTATTAAATTATAAAAAATCATAGTTCAGACTAGTCTTTAAACAACAAGCCACTGCGCTCAAATTATTTGAACACAGTGGCTTGTTAATTGTGAGAGGCAAATATTTCCTAGCCCGGAAATTTCTCTTGCCAAGCCAAAACTCCGCCAATCAAATTGCGGACGTTTTTATAACCGGCTTGTTGCATCGCACTTTGTGCCATTCCTGAGCGTGCGCCCGATCGACAATGAACAACGATTTCGTCTTCTTTCGAATCTTCTAAATCTTCAATCGCTTGCATAATATTTCCCAAAGGAATTAATTTTGCATTCAAATTGAACTCATCAAATTCGTGCTGTTCCCGCACATCTATAAAAACAAACTTTTCGTTGTTGTCTATTTTCTGTTTTAATTCTTCTACTGTAATATCCATATTCTGAAATGATTTTATTTCCGTCAAATTATATTTCTATCTACCTTTTTGAACAACAAAGCGGTATACCTCATAGTTCCCGTTCTCTATGTTCTTTAGATGAAACAAATATAAACCATTTTCAAAATTAGACAATTCTATTTCATGTTTAAGTGCTCCAGAATATACCCTTTGGCCAGAAACAGTAAATATTTCAACTTCATGTTGCTCGTAATTGCCGTTTTCTAACTTGGAAAAGAGAATCTGACTTGCTGGGTTCGGGTATAAAAGCAATTGTCCTGGCTCGTCCTGCACATCTGTTACTGCTGTACTGTTGGGTGTACCTGAGCCCAATACCGGTCTTATCATTATCGCTCCATCATCTGCAATTGGCACCCAATTGTTTCCATTGAAAAAAGAATTGAAAACGCCAGCATCTTGATTGTGTCGATCAAAACCTACTTGTACCTGATGATTTTGAGAGGAGATTTGCTCCCAACCAATAAAGAACTTACCTGCACTTATACCTATTGGATTAAAATTAAACAATTCATCCGTCAGTCGATAAGTCGTGAAAGCTTGAAAAGTATCTAAGGCATTGTCTGGAAAAAATGGTTCCAAAACTGGTGAAACATAAATAGGATCACTGTCTAGTGAACCTTCCCATATCATCAGCTGAAATTCAACGTAAGGAACAGGCGATATATGAGGGAAATGCATTTGAATTGCTCGGATAGAATCTGCTACATTGGCTGTATACTCAACTGCGATTCGGCTATTTGGTACCGTTGTTTTAATTCCGAATTCTGCAGAGCCATCGTCGTGTGCAAAATAATTGCTGAAGTGAGTGATCGAAGTGGCATTGTCATTTTGGGCAACATCTGGAAAGTCGCTATTCTGAGTTTCACTACTTGTTAAGGTCGCCATCAATTCAAAGGAATAATCAGAACCACTATTAAAGTTCGCTTGCATATCTGTAACTAAGTCTGATCGGTCAGATTGAATGGAAACATTTTCTGTTCTCAACTCTCCTGGATCAAAATTGTCGGAAGAAGTAAAATCAGTATCTAAAGGTAAAACGACTCCACTTGTCGTTTCTTTGATTGATATGTTTGAGCCATTCAAAGCTGTTGTTCCTGGAAAATGACTTTTTACTTTTACAATAATCTCATCAAATAATTCCTGATCTTCAAAGCCTTCAAATTGATTGTACGGCATTGCTTCATAGTTTCGAAGTATCGGTCCAAGTGGTTGCACGAAAGCCATATCGTCAAAGCCTTCTCCAGGCACCTTATTCTCCAGCAAGACATAATCCAAGTTCCATATGTCAACAATTCCTCTTCTGTTGTCATAGTTTACAAAACGAAATTGAAAACCATCGTACAAGAAATCATCGTCATCCATTGTGAATATTTGTCTAGGCATAAAAGGCAAGGTATCAAATATTGAACCTATGCTATCGTTCACAAATTCTGCCATTTTCACCCAACTTCCTACATCATCTTTAAATTCAAGAATCAATGAATCTTGTCCTTCTGGTATAAAACCCAAACCTTTGGGTTGAATATAAAAACTCAAATGAAGGTCATCGTTTTCAGTAAAAGAACTTAAATCCAAATAACCAGAGGTCAAATAATCTGATCTTCCAAATCCACCGCCTCTCGGTGATCCTTTATAATTCAAACCATCAAATGTAGCGACGCCACGTGAAGGAGGGTTGTGGGTAAAATTGTCATTTATAAATACATCATCATCCAACCAACGAGCACCATCTGGGTGAGGGCCTGGCGAAGAAAAATCATCAAAGAATCCATTGGTTATATCTAAAGTATCTCCAATAATTTTCACTGGTAAGAAATGAGTATCTGTAATGCAGTTTTCATCTTTCACTCTGATCACTACGGTATCAATTTCTGCAAATCTTCTTGCTGTATAGTTGATGCAACTGTCTGCACTGTATGGTAAAAAAGCCAACCTTAAATCATGTTCTCCATAAGAATAACGACGCGACGAGCCCGGGAGATTGATGGTATTCAAACACAATTCAATGCTATTTTCTGTAGTTACCGAACGGGTAGGTTCTGTGATGCTTGCATCTTTGCGAAAGATATTGAGTGTATAATTAAAAGAGGTACATTCATTGTTCGCTGTATCGCAAGCAATCAGTTCCAATGATTCATTCTCCAATTGTGCAACATCAAAGGCTGTAAAAAAGATACAAGGTTCACCTTCAGATAAAACACCTGCTCCAAATTCAAGATCATCACAGTTTGCACAAGCAAAAGAATCGACCAATGATTGCGTTACACAAATTCTAATCTCCTCTCCAGATTGAACATATAAATTATCCCCATTATCATATCTATTTTCGAAGTTGAAAAAATCGACACAAGGATCACCGACGTTTCGGTTGGAACTATTGCCTATCTCATTTTGCAAAACGGCATCAGCTTCTAATCTAAAAGCTGACTTTTGAGCTTCTAGTTGTTGAAGAACCGGATTACTTTCCAATGGAATGATATCTGGCTGAAGTTGAGCAAAAATCGAGTTGCTAATTAAAACGAGAAGGGTTGCGTAAAAGAACCGCATAATATTCTTAGTTGAGTTGTTCAAATCGGTAAAATTAAAAGTATGAATAGGGCAACCATTGAAAAAACGTAAAAAGCTTTTATTTGTTGCTTTTTAAACGTTAGCCTTATTTCTTAACACATAAGGATTTGGCACCATTTGTTTACGGAGCGTGAAGATACACCTTGCGAAAGGAAAATTGAGTGGAATTAATGGTTTTTAAATGTAAAAAGGGCCAAGCTTGGTTGTGAAGGATTTGAATTGTATAGATCAGATCTAAAACTCTTCATCTTCATCCTCTGGGCTTTTTTTAGGTGCCGTTGGCTTTCGAATGTCTTTTTCTGATTTTTTGACTGGTTTATCGTCTAAATCTGGCGATTCTATGTTTGATCGACTTCCAGAACAATCATCCGGCTTATATTGGGTTAAATAGAGATCGATTTGTTCACCTATGCGCATAGTCCCTGAAGGGCTAAATCTAGGGATTTGGCGCCATACATAAGCTGTATATTTATCGGTAACAGTGGCATCAGGAATCACTGAGCCTACATTTAAGTTATAATTGCCTATCAAAAAGCTAGCGGCATCGAATTGTTTGCAAGCCAGATCCGGAATTTGAACGATTCCACCGCCTCTTTCGGTCACAATAAACTCTACCAAACCGCCCATTTCCACTTTTATTCCTTCTTTGAGTTGCTCCGTTACTTTTTTCCCTTTGTAAATAACTTCCAGAATAGTATTCTCTTCCAGTTTGTTATTGAACTTTCGTTCTAAAATCTTTGCCTTCACCCCTCTCCTGCTCAATTTTCTACTATAAGCCTTAAAATCATCATTTCCGCCTGTTAAATCGGGAAGTTTCACCAAATCCGGGGTCCGTTTGGTCACCCGCAAATAGATTTTTCTATTCTTTTTAACCCTAGAAAAGGCTAAAGGATTTTGCTCTAATACGGTATGTGGCTTGGCTCCAACTTGGAATACCGAATCATTGACTACTATTTCAAAACTTTTGGCTTTTGCTTTAGCGACTACTTCTTCCAAAGGCATTCCTACATAATCTGCCACCTGCAAAGAATCTCCATGATCCGTGTAGCATTTTAGCCACCAAAACGAAAGGAGGACTAAGGCAACAACTACAGCTGAAACCATCAGAAAATTCTTGATAAATATCCAACTACTTAAAAATTTCCAGCTTTCTTTTGCTGCATTTTTAATCCAACCAACAACCTTATTTGAAGCATTTGCCATAGTATAAATAGTATGCGGAATTTTGATTTGAACCGCCTCAACGCCGCCAAATATAAGGATATTCAATGGCTTAATAACTAAGTGCTGGGTCAAATTAATTTAAGTAAAAAATCTTTTAGTAGAAAACAGCCAATATCAATTTCTTGATCTACTCTAATTTCCCCTACAAAATTAGTGCATTTTTAAAAAATGACGTAGTTTCTTTACAATTTGAGCAGGAAGCTTAATTATTCGTTAGGGTTCAAATAGTATTGGTTTATTTTTACCTCCATTAACATTTTAAAGAGATTGAATGAATAAAGAAATCCTTCGCCTTGCCATCCCTAACATCATTAGCAATATATCCATTCCTTTGTTGAGCACAGTGGATACCGCTTTAATGGGGCGAATGTCTATTTTGCATGTAGGAGCTGTAGGATTGGGATCAATGATATTCAATTTCATTTATTGGAATTTTGGTTTTTTACGGATGGGTACCACCGGGATGACTGCTCAAGCTTTCGGACAAAAAAACAATGCTTCTATCATCAACACTTTGGGAAGGGCTTTGATCACCAGTTTGGTATTGGCTTTTCTTGTCATGGCATTAATGATTCCTTTGGGTAATGTCAGTTTCCAATTATTGGAAGCGCAAGACAATATCTTAGTGAGTGATTATTTCTATACCCGAATATGGGCGGCACCGGCAACGCTCGGGCTATATGCTTTTATGGGCTGGTTTTTCGGAATGCAAAATGCAATCTATCCTTTGATCCTTACCATTGTCATTAATGTGGCAAACATTGGTTTCAACTTTTTATTTGTTTATCATTTTGGGATGGATGTAAAAGGCGTAGCTCTTGGGACAGTGATTGCTCAATACATCGGAATCATTTTAGCCTTCTTTCTCTTTTACTATAAATACGCTGAGTACTTAAAGCATGTGCAAAAAGAGGTTTTGTTGAAATGGGAAGATTTGAAAAAATTCCTGAGCATCAATTCTGACATATTTTTGCGAACACTTTGCCTCACCTTTGCTTTTGGTTTTTTCTACAATCGATCTTCAGGCGGTGGTGATACCATTTTGGCAGTGAACGTTATTCTTTTGCAATTTGTAAATTGGATGTCTTATGGCGTTGATGGTTTTGCTTTTGCATCAGAAAGTCTTGTTGGAAAATATGCGGGCGCCAAAGACCGACCCAATACCAATAAAGCGATTCGGCTTTCTTTTATTTGGGGAATGGTATTGGCCATTCTGTTTGCCGCTGTATATGGTCTTTTCGGAAAAGAACTTTTATATATTTTTACGGACAAAGAAAACTTGGTGGATGCTTCAATTCCTTTTTTATATTGGATGGTCCTTTATCCAATCCTTGCATTTCCATGCTATTTATGGGACGGCATTTTCATAGGACTGACCGCCTCTAAAGCGATGCGAAACTCCATGTTGGTCAGTGTCCTTTTATATGTTTTAGCTTATTTCATTTTCATGCCGACCTTCGACAACAACAGACTTTGGTTGATTCTTCTGATTTTCATGGTTGCAAGGGGAGCGATTCAAACCCTACTCTATTTTTGGAAAGGACTTTCATTAAGGTAAGTAAATGACATTTTCAAAACATACAAATTTCAGAATGTAAGCGTTTTTTTGTAAGTTTAGTTTCCAACCTAAAGAGATGTATTCAGAAAAACAGAAAAGATTTTAGTTATTCTTTTCTCGTTTTTCCATATTGAATAGCATAAAAGTACTTCAACAGATTAGATCAACAAATTGGAATTTAGCTACATGCTCTATTCTACAAAATCCTCTATCATGTGGAAAAACTATCTCAAAATCGCATTTAGAAATATTTGGAAACAGCGCAGCTTTGCCTTTATTAATGTGCTTGGTTTAGCTTTAGGAATGGCTTGTTGTTTCCTGATCATGATGTACGTCAGCCATGAGATGAATTACGATCGCTTCCTCAGCAAACTCGATAGAATTTATAGAATTGATTATGCATTGAAAAACCGAGTTGACCACATTGCGGCTATCCCTGCTCCTATCGGTCCTGAATTAAAAGGCTATTTTCCGGAGATCGAAGAAGTCGTAAGATTTTATCGAAGAAATATCAGTGCCATCGATCAAGAAGCGGATAAACAATTTGAATTGGAAAACGCTCTTTTCGTTGACAGCACTTTTGCGAATATTTTTGATTTAGAATTTCTGGAAGGAACAGCAAGCACTGCTTTGAATACTCCATTCTCTGTTGTTTTGACCGAAAGTAATGCAATAAAAATATTTGGCAAAACGGATGTCATTGGTAAAAAACTACAACTTTCTGAAGGTGAAAATTTTCAAATAACTGGCGTTGTAAGTGATTGGACAAAACAGGCTCATTTCGAATTTGACTTATTGACCAACTACGAAAACATGCCTGATGTAGAGCCAGAGCATGCCAGAGAAAATATTCAATTTGTTATGGAAAAGAATTGGATCGCCTCTCACACCTACACTTACGTTATGCTCAAACCGAATCAAAGTGCACAAAGTGTCAATGATCGATTTGAAGCATTCATTTTAGAAAAAGGAGATGAAAAATATAGGGAGAAACAAAACTTCAAACTGGTTGCAGTCAAAGACATTCATTTAGAATCTACTGCTGGTATTGAACTCAAAGAAACGACCAGCCTATCGATGCTTTACCTTTTTATTGGAATTGGTTTTATTACCCTACTAATTGCCTGCATCAATTTTATAAATTTAGCCACAGCGGGTTCGCTTAATCGCGCCAAGGAGGTGGGTGTAAGAAAAGTCTTAGGCGCACGGCGAAGGTATTTGGTTGGACAGTTTCTGGGTGAGTCCACCCTGCTCAGTTTTGTGGCGTTTTTATGCTCTATGCAAATTACTTTTTTCGCATTGCCTTATCTAAATGATTTGACAGGTTTGGAATTACAATTTTCAACGCTTCTGGATGGTAAAATGATACTCTTATTTCTGGGAATTTTCTTATTAGCAGGCTTGATGGCAGGAAGTTATCCTGCATTTTTTGTTACTAAATTTAAGCCCGTTGATGTATTAAAAAGTGGAGTTGGTGGAACAAAAAAACCAGGAGCGGTAAATATCAGAAAGGCACTCATCACTGTGCAGTTTGTCGTAGCCATCGCATTTATAAGTAGTGCTGCAATTATTTTTATGCAATTGCAATACATGATGAATCAGCCAATGGGTTTTGACAAAGATTTACAACTAGTGATTCCAATCGACAATCAGGTCAACATGAATGCATTGTTTAGACCTGGGGATGCTAAGGTTCGGCAAAAAATGAATACGCTTGACGATCAACTAATGGCTTATCCTGATATTTTAGCAGTAACGCAAAGTGCAAATATGCCGGGCTTTAGTGCCGTTAACCGAAATGTGTGGACTGAAAAAGTGCCAGCAGAAGAGCGTTATTTTTGCAATGTCCTTGCTGTAGATTATGACTATGTAGAAGCGTTCGGACTGGAGCTTGCAACAGGGCGAGACTTTGATTTGTCTTATGGTGTTGATCATTTGGAAAGTTTTGTAATTAATGAGTCTGCAGTAAGTGCTTTGGGTTTTGACGATACGGGTTCCGCGATTGGAGGAATGGTCAATATAGAAGGCAAGAAAGGAAAAGTAATTGGTGTTTTAAAAGATTATAATTTCAGCAGTTTGCATACCAATATTGAGCCTTTAGTGATGGAAATTCGGCCTGGATCATTTCGGTATTTTGCCGTAAAAATCAACAATGACAATATTGCACAAACCATCGAATTCATAAAAGGACAATGGAAAGATTTTTTCCCACAAAAAGGATTTGAATATACTTTTCTAAATGAAGACATCCAACGGATTTATCAATCGGAAGATCGCTTGTCTACGATGATTTCCTACTTTGCTTTTTTAGCCATATTTATTTCTTGCTTTGGTCTTTTCGGATTAGCAGCATTGATTACCAAACAGCGGTTTAAAGAAATTGGAATCCGAAAAGTCTTGGGTGCTTCGGTTCAACAGATCTTAAATTTACTGGCAAAGGACTTTGTAATTTTGATCTTCATTGCGATGGTCTTTGCAATTCCATTGACTTGGTATTTTTTATCCACTTGGATGGAAAATTTTGCTTACGCCATTGACTTCCCTTGGTGGGTCGCAATTGTAGTTGGACTTGGAGTTATTCTTCTTGCTTTTATTACGATAAGTGCGCAAACGATTAAGACGGCCTTGAGCAATCCTGTGGAGGCTTTGAGGTATGAGTAAGATGGGAAGACGGATATTAATCCTACTAACGAATTGTGAAGATGCCGCTCCTACAGAGCTCGATCACTACATTTCTGATATACTATAAAGATGTCGCTCCTCTGGAGCTTTTAAATAAATTCATGGCTTTTTTCTAACTCAGAATTACTGTAGTTAAACTTTTATTGAACTCTAATTCTTTGAAATTTGAAGGGAAGATCCCGCTCCTACTGAGCTCGATCATTGCATGACTGATGAGCGATAAAGATGTCGCTCCTCTGGAAATTTTTAAAAAGATTTATTGATTTAACAGGCCAGCTCCAGAGGAGCGAAACCCTTATAAAATCAAATGCTAAATACATTTTTAAGCGCCGTAGGTGCGAAATCTTTTAAAGAGAATTTCCTTTCTAATTGTCCTATTCTCTACCTAAATATTGGCCGTTTTTTCATAAGAAAAACCAAAAGCCCCGCTAACCGATTGTCCTGCTTTTAAATGCAGCAAACCATTCCCGTTGTTGAATGCATCTATGTTGCACGTCATGGGTTCTATGGCGATGGAGTTGCGATGCGGTGGAGTATACAATTGAATATAATTGTATTTTGACGGCCCCGTTTCTTGCCAATAAGAAAGCTTTCCATTACTCGTCTTTAAATTTAAAACAAACTTTTTTTCCCCCTCTACTTCATAGTCTTCTCCAATATTAAAACAACTGTCAAAAGAACTATCTCCAATTGCTTTTTGAATTTCAAATTGATCATAATATTCTTCCACGCCAGTAGGAATCATATGCTCATCGATCTTCACCAACTGGGTTACCGGCATTTGCATTTCTATCAAATCAACCTTTTCACCAAACTGAAAATAAGGATGCCATCCCATACCCAAAGGAGCTGTTTTCATTCCATCATTTCTAAAAGACATACTTACTTCGAAACTACCCGTATCAAAAATTGTAAAAGTAATGGAAAAAGTAAATCGAAACGGGTAGGCAGGATGCGCTCCATTGTTGACATGTATACAAGTGACGGTTGCAGAATCTTCATTCAGAGAAATATCAGTAGCCTTCATGGGTTGAGCATAACCAAAACCATGTAATGCATTACCAGTCGCACAATTCAATTCGAATTGATATTCTTCTCCATCATGTGAATACTTCCCTTCTTTTAAGCGATTGGGAAAAGGGAAAAGCACAATCGATTTAGAAGCAACATTGGCTCTCAGATCTTCTGGATTTTCAAAACCATCTAGCAAAGGCTTTCCATTGAGGGTTACCTGAAGTAGGTTCGCACCAAACTGAGGAACAATAGAAAAAGAATTTTCTGTTTTTGGATTGTGAAAGTGATGTTTTTCAAATTCACCAAATGCGCTTACCTCGTGTTGATACATGTTTTCTATTTTGGAAAGCTAAGTTAAGTAAGTGGATAACTTAAACAATGGTTTTTGAAAAGTATTTTTTGACGGTTATTGCGTCTATTAAAATTCTTTATACGAATCTTGTTTTCTAGAAAGGAGAACAGCGTCCCTTTTTTTGAACCATTTAAGATATAAGTACATTGAAGTCGAGCGAACGCAAACTAGTTATATATGACCTTATATTTCTCGTATGGTAAATCTCTTACAAGGTAAATTTCTTTTGTTCAACAAAAAAGTCCTTCCGGTTTGCACCGAAAGGACTTTGTATTTTCCAAAAATCTGAAATCAGATTTCTAATTTTAAATTTATTGACTATTGCTCAATAACTACACGCTTAGTAGATTGGTTAGTACCATCAGCCAATTGTACAAAGTACAAGCCAGGAACCAATTTAGAAACGTCAAGGATTTCAGTTCCAGAAACTGCACCATCAAGGCTAATTTCAGAAACAACCTGACCTACACTACTAATGATTGTAATGTTCAAATCAGTTGATTCATTGAAATCATAAGTTACATTCACAACATCCTTCGCAGGATTAGGGAATAAACG
>CALIAG010000193.1 GCA_938041325.1 uncultured Saprospiraceae bacterium
CTAAACTGAGATCAAATGGAAAATAGATTGTATAAGAAAAACGCAAGAAAGATAAGAGTAAAAGCATTGGCCTTCACTGCTTTCTTTTATGTATTGATAGCTGGAGCAATCGCTTTCAATGGCGATTCCGAAAAAAGCTTAAAAGATTACATGCCTGAGCAAGTAAAAAATTGGATTGACGGAGAAGAGGTCAAAGACGATGACAAAACCAAAGGTCAATCCAGAGCTTAATCAGCAGTTTAAATATTGAAATTTTTATTGAAACAATCCATGTAGTTGACCATCAACTAGGCTGATCACCTTGCCCAAATCTGCAGGGTTGTTTTTGAAATCAACTGCATTGACATCAATAATCAATAGATTGCCTTCTGAATACGATTCAATCCACTCTTCATAGCGTTGATTCAATCGCTTTAGATAATCCAAACTCATACTGCCTTCATAGTCACGGCCACGAGACTGTATGTGCGAAACCAAAGTAGAAATATCTGCACGCAAATAAATCAACAAGTCTGGTGGAGATATTTGAGAAGCCATAATCTTGAACAACTCTGAATAATTTTCAAAATCTCTGGTCGTCATCAAGCCCATATCATGCAAGTTAGGAGCAAAGATATTTGCATCCTCATAAATGGTTCTATCCTGAATAACCGTTTTATCACCCGCAAGGATGTTTAAGATTTGCTTGTAACGATTTCCTAGAAAGTAAATTTGGAGGTTGAAGGACCAACGTTGCATGTCGGTGTAAAAATCGCCGAGATAAGGGTTATTGTCAGTCGATTCGTAATGAACCTCCCATCCAAAATGTTTTCCCAGTTGTGTGCATAAGGTCGTTTTCCCCGCACCGATGTTACCAGCTATGGCAACATGCTTGATTTTTAGCGTTCCATTGGAATTGCTCATTCTCAGCGTTTTCAGATTAGTAAGTTTAATAGGTGGTGGCAAAATCGAAAGAATCCAATACGCCACTTTGCAAAAATAAAAGAATAAAATCAATTCGCGTGATATTATAGGAATTTAGTTGAAGCAATTTTCCTTAAAAACTTAATTTTCTAGATCCTTCCCGAAATTTGATTGTTATGTTTTGAATAGGTAGGATTATCCAACTATTTTAACACAAAAAACATGCTTTCAAATTCCTGCCGCTTTAGCCATTCATTTGTTTAAAAACCACTATTTTGCAATTTCATCCGGATTTCCGGTACTCATATCTAATAATTTGTAATGAAAATAGATAAAGCCTTAATTTCAAAACTGGAAAAACTGGCTCGTTTGGAACTTTCAGAACCTGAGCAAGATAAATTGGTCACCGACCTGAGCTCAATTTTGAAAATGGTAGAAAAATTAGAAGAAGTGGATACTTCAAATGTAGCTCCTTTGTCGTATATCACAGAAACGGTAAATGCATTGAGGGAGGATAAGGTCGCTCACCAATTGGATCGAGACAAAGCTTTATCAAATGCACCAAACCAAGACGGAAAGTTTTTCAAAGTACCAAAAGTTATCAATTTAAAGTCTAACAATTAAGGTTTAAACAAACTATGGAATCAATCATTTCAGTTCAGGAACTTAGAAAGACTTATATCATGGGAATGGAAAAGGTGCATGCCTTGAAGTCCATCACTTTGGATATTGGGAGCAATGAATACGTTGCATTGATGGGCCCTTCTGGTTCTGGAAAATCAACTTTGATGAATTTGCTAGGTTGTTTGGATACCCCCTCAGAAGGAGAGTATTTTTTAAATGGTACCAATGTGAGCACCATGGAGGATGGAGAATTGGCAGAAGTCAGAAACAAAGACATCGGATTTGTATTTCAAACCTTTAACCTATTGCCAAGATTGTCAGCATTGGATAATGTAGCACTTCCATTGGTATATGCGGGAATGAGCAAATCAGACCGTACCGAAAAAGCAATGGCTGCGCTTGAATCAGTAGGTCTAGGAGATCGAGTAGAGCATAAACCCAACGAATTATCAGGTGGACAAAGACAAAGGGTAGCTATCGCAAGAGCATTGGTGAATAATCCTGCAATAATTTTAGCCGATGAGCCGACAGGAAACTTGGATACCAAAACGTCCATTGAGATCATGTCTATTTTCGAAAAAATTCACAAATCAGGAAATACCATCATCTTAGTAACTCACGAACCCGATATTGCCGAACATGCACACCGCATCATTCGGTTGAGAGATGGCCTGGTAGAAACAGATGTGCAAAATGATAAGATCGTCAGCGCATTCGATCCCGACCATAGATATAATGAATAAGCTTCGTCATTATAAATAATTGTTTGAATTGGTGAAAAAGAACGTTGCGGGTCAGAGTTTTAATTAATTCTCCCGTGATAGCAAAGGAATAAGACCGCAGAGCGGTCACCCTACGTTAATCAATAGCAATCATATCTATTTCTCCGACCACAGAGTGGTCGCACTTCTTTTACTAGGAAAAGTAACCAAAAGAAATTGAAGGAAAATAAATAGAAAACAAAAATCTAGAATAGCAAGACCGCTTTGTTATCATAGATTTGTGAAAAAGAACACAGCATATCATAGACCTCTATTTAACTTTATTCGTCATTAAAAAGCAAAAAAACCGCAGAGCGGTTTCAGTACGTTAATCAATATCAATAATATATTCTCCGACCACAGAGTGGTCGCACTTCTTTTATAGTAAAATGGGTTAAAAAAAATCCTAAGACAAGACAAAAAAATGGCATTCAAAATTTATACAAAGACAGGCGATTCCGGAAAAACATCACTCTTTGGCGGCATGCGATTGCCAAAAGATCACATCCGCATAGATTCCTATGGAAATGTAGATGAATTAAACTCTTTCATTGGTCTGGTCAGAGATGGTTTGCTCAATGGAAAAGATAGGAATCTATTGAAAGAAATTCAGGATAGACTTTTTACAATTGGAGCGAATTTAGCTAGCCAGCCCGGCAAAAACATGCCTACTCCAGATGTGAAAGAATCAGATGTTGCCTTGCTAGAAAATGCGATTGATGAGATGAATGAAAACTTACCTGCACTCAAAAGCTTTATTCTTCCCGGCGGTCACCCGACTGTTTCAAATTGCCATATAGCACGTTGCGTTTGTAGACGAGCAGAACGAAGTGTAGTTGCTTTGCATCACATCGAACCAGTAGAAGACATCATCTTAAAGTATTTGAATCGATTGTCCGATTATCTGTTTGTTTTAGGAAGAAAAATAGCACAAGATTTTGGAACGGAAGAAATTCAATGGCATCCACGGAAGTCCTAGTTTAACTCCTATAGTTTAAACCATTCCAATTAAATAAATTTCCTTATTTTTAAGCTGAAAAGTTATACGATTTTAAAAACACCGAGAAAACTACACCCAGTTGGGATTGCTTCCAACTAATTTACTTCCAAAAACTTTTTCATTTCTCGATTTTCGTTTTAAGATTTCAAAGAATAATTGCTTTTAGGGTTTTGTAGCGATACATCTGTTCTATTGTTGTGCAACGATAGACAATTGAAAAGAATTAAAACACTCAAATTGAAAGGCTCTAGTTTAAAAATCTCTATTTTATTTTGGTTGCTCCTACACTTGACTTCAAATATCCTGATAGGACAGCATCCCACAAATAATTTTACGACCCTAACTACAGAAGATGGTTTGGCCGACAATTGGTGTCACGAAGCGATGATGGATAGTAGAGGGATCATGTGGTTTGCAAGCCAAGATGGTTTATCTCGCTTTGATGGAAAATCCTTCCACAACTATAGACGCATTCTCAACGATTCAACCTCTCTTTCCGGAAATATTATTATGGACCTGGAAGAGGATGATCAGGGATTAATTTGGTTGGCTATAAATGGAGGTGGCCTCAATAGTTATGATCCCGTTTCTGATTCATTCAAAAGTCACCATAGTGAGTCGGATAATTCTTCGACCAGTTGTCCAACGACTTTGACCAATCTTCATATTGATGAAGATAAAATATGGTTGGGAAGTTATAATGAAGGGCTAAATATTTTTGATAAAAGAACAGGAGCGTTTACCAAAATTCCTTTATCGAAAACGGCAGTAAACCAACCAGATGCTCCTCAGAAAAATTCTGTGGTAGTTATTGAAGCAGATAAAGTAGATCCCACTATTTTATGGTTGGGTGGAGCAGATGCTTTGTATCGATATGACAAATCCAATAATGATTTAGAAAGAATTCCTTTTCAGCACAATGGGAAAGCTTTTGATGTCATGACTGTGTATGCAATTTTACCTTTGTCAGAGGATAGGCTAGCATTGGCAACACATGGAGGAGGCGTTTGCATCTTTGACTACTCCCAAAAGACCTTTGAATATTTTGTAGAAAGCGAAAGTCAATGGGCTTTGCAAAATGGAGCTGCCAATGTAATAATGGATCTCAAACAAAAATCCTCTAAGGAACTTTGGGTTTGTTCTCGTAACTCTGGTTTTGGATATTTAAATATCGAGGATGGAAAATATCAGTTTTATAAATCGGACAAAAACGATGACTCTTCTTTACCAATCAACGAGTCTTACGGAGTCTATATTGATAAACAAGAGCGCTTATGGATTTTAAATTTTAGAGCAGGTATCAGCATTTTGGATCCGTCGAATCAACTGTTTGATTATGTTCCGATTCAATCAAAAAACTGTACAAAAGGAGTTTATCTTCATCCTTCTGATGTAATCTGGAATCCTGAGTTGAGGAATTATTTTATGACAACAAAAGGATGCGAAGGCCTTTTTCAATATGATGAAAACTTTAATGAAATTACAAGCAATGCCACCGCAGATTTAAATAAAATTTATTTAGAGTTTAATAGCTTATTGCTTGATTCTTCTAACGATTTATATATTGGAGGAAACAATAGTATCGGGTCAGCAGATCGTAAAACAAATGCTCCTTCCGTATTAAAATACAATGCAATCAAGAAAATTTGTGAAACCGTATATATAAAAAATAATGAAGGTTTTGACATTGCAAATTATTCTGTAAATGATTTAGCGGGAGATAGTAAAGGAAATATTTGGCTGGGAACAGCCTTTGGTGGTCTGGTGAAATGGAACCCAAAATCAAATTTGTCAAAACAGTATATTGCTTCTGAATCCAATCCTAATTACTTACTTCCATCCTATGAAATTTCAGAAATCGTCATTGACAAGAATGACAATATCTGGTTAGCGACTCATCAATTTGGAGTTTTCTTTTTTGATTCTAAAAAGGAAAGTTTCACCAACTACGGAGCTTATGATGATTTGAAATCTGGTTTGGTAGAAGGGCGAGTCAATACTTTGGCCATAGATCAAGATGGAAATATTTGGTTGGGCACCAATGCCAATGGTATACAGATCATTGAACCAGGAAAGTCTCCGAAATCAAAATGGAAATCTTATCGATTTGAAGACGGTTTACCGGACGAGAAAATCATGAAAATCGCAGCTGATCAAACAGGGAATATGTGGATCAGCACATTGAAAGGCTTGGTTAAATACAGTAAGGAAGAAGATGTCTTTTACCATTATAATAAAACAGATGGATTGAAAGATCCTTTTCTAATGGAACAGGCATTGGTCTTGACATCAAACAATGAATTGATCCTTGGTCAGAACGAAGGATTTTATCATTTTAACCCCAGTGAAATTTATAAAAATGAAACTCCTCCCGAAATTATTATTACCAGCTTTAGCGTAAATGAAGTGAAGAAAAATTTTGAAAAAGAAATAAATTTTACAGACAAGATTACTTTGAGTTATGATGAAAACTTTTTCTCAATCAATTTCGCAGCACTCAATTATTCTCGGCCAGAAAAAAATCGGTATGCCTATCAACTCGAAGGATATGACAAGGATTGGATCCTTCCAACAGATAATCGAACCAGAGCAAGTTACACAGATGTCCGTGAAGGGAATTATACATTCAAAGTCAAAGCAGCAAACAACGATGGGATTTGGAGCGAGCAAGAAAAAGCGATTAGAATAAATATTAAGCCACCTTTCTGGAGAAGCATTTGGGCTTACCTTTTTTACATCTGTGCCATTGCTGGAATTTTATATGCCATTTATAGTTTCCAACTTAAAAGAAGATTGGCAGATGAAGAAGCAAAGCGCCTAAAAGAAATTGACCTGATGAAGTCTAGGCTGTACGCCAATATTACCCACGAATTCAGAACACCTTTGACGCTAATATTAGGTCCTGTTCAAAAAAATATTAAAAACATCGATCAGGTAGAATCTGCTAGTTTGCTACAAGACTTGAAAATGGTCGAACGCAACAGCAAGCAACTTTTGCAACTGATAAATCAAATGCTGGACCTTAGCAAATTAGAAGCAGGAGCATTGAAAGTAAAATACCTAAAAGGAGACTTGATCTATCTGATAAAGTATTTCATAGAATCCTATCACTCCTATGCTGCGAGTAAAAACATCGACTTAAATTTTAATTCTGATAGTCAAGAATTGATATTGGATTATGATCGAGAAAAGTTGTTTCACATCTTTTCCAATTTGATATCTAATGCTATAAAATTTACCCCATCTGGTGGAGAAATAAATGTAAGGCTAACGCATTCCGATTCAAATTATCGGATAGAAGTTAAAGACAGTGGGGAAGGGATTTCAGCGGAAGAGTTGCCGCATATATTCGATCGGTTTTATCAAGTAGATGATTCCTCGACAAGAAAGCAGGGAGGCACCGGAATCGGTTTATCATTGACCAAAGAACTGGTGGATTTGCTCGAAGGTACAATGGAGGTCACCAGTCAATTAAATTCAGGAACCACATTTCTACTGACTTTTCCAAGAAGTTCCACTTCCTTGATCCCTGATGATATGGGCAAACCGGAGCAGAATTTTATCCAGGAAAATGAAGTGAGCAATCAATTGGATTTCGTTCAAAATGGGAATGGTGAGAATGAGCAATTGCCATTGATTCTGATAGTAGAAGACAATCCGGATGTGGCCAATTATATTGGAAGTTGCTTTCACAAGGAATATCGCTTGGCTTATGCTGAAAATGGTGAAATAGGAATTGAAAAAGCCATTGAATTGATTCCTGATTTGATCATATCCGATGTCATGATGCCTAAGAAAAATGGATATGAAGTTTGCAATACTTTAAAAGAAAATGAGAAGACCAGTCATATTCCGATAATAATGTTGACTGCAAAGGCCGACATCAATGCCAAAATCCACGGATTGAAGAAAGGAGCAGATGCTTATTTATCAAAACCTTTCAATGAAGAAGAGTTATCGATAAGAGTCTTAAAATTATTGGAATTAAGAAAACTATTGCAAAAACGATTTGGCCAACAAATCGTTAATATATCGTCGAATGTTGGAAAAATAGAAGAAGAGGAGCAAAGAGAGGAGGTCCAAGTGGAGGCAATCGAAGATGTTTT
>CALIAG010000194.1 GCA_938041325.1 uncultured Saprospiraceae bacterium
GAATCTACCTTTTCCTTTTGTAACGCCGATTCCTTGATAAGTATGGATTGGACGATCAGCTTCTTTCTTCTCTTCAATCAATTCAACCGCTCGATCATACTTAATTTCCAACGGTTCTTCACCTTTAGGGATTGAAATGAAAGATTCTCCAAACTTTACATAAGGACCAAACCTGCCGATTGCTATGATCACATCAAGGTCCTCATAAGTACCTAAAGTCTTTGGCAGTTCAAACAATTTCATCGCTTCTTCATAATTAAGCGTTTCTAATGATTGACCTGGGCGTAAATTACCATATTTAGGTTTTTCTCCTTCTTCCAATTCGTCTTGGGTTCCGATCTGAACAACAGGTATCCCCAATCTTGACATTCGAATCAACACTGTTCTTCCACTTTCTGGATCTTTTCCTAGGATTCTTTCTCCATTCGCACGTTCTGCATTTTCTAAAGTATCTTCAACAAGCTCGTGAAAAGGACCATAGAAATCTTTCAATATTTTATGCCAGACTTCTTTACCATCTGCTACTTCATCGAACTGGGCCTCGATATCTGCTGTAAAACTATAGTTCATGACTTGTGTAAAGTGTTTGGAAAGAAAATCACTTACCAAAATACCAAGATCACTTGCTATTAATCTATTCTTGATGGCACCTGTTATTTCAGAATCTTTGCGACTAGCAACAACATCATTTTGAAGGGTGTAAACGGAGAATTTTCGCTCTACTCCATCTCTCACTTCTTTGTTTACATAACCACGAGAAGGTTCCATTATCTTGGAAATAGTTGGCGCATATGTTGAAGGTCGGCCGATGCCTAGTTCTTCCATTTTTTTCACTAGACTTGCTTCGGTATATCTTGCAGGTGGCCGAGTGAATCGTTCCGTTGCAGTCATCACATCTAGGTTCAAGTTTTGGCCAACTTTCAAAGGAGGTAAGATTCCTTTTGCTTCACTTTCTTCGTCCTCATCATCTTTTGCCTCTAGGTAAACTTTCAAAAAACCATCAAACTTCAGTACTTCTCCTTCCGCTTTCAATCTTGCATCAGGAACATTAGAAATACCAATTGATACAATTGTTTTTTCTAATTCTGCATCTGCCATTTGAGAGGCAATCGTTCTTTTCCATATTAACTCATAAAGTCTTTCCTCATCTCTATCCCGACCTGCTGTAGCCCGGTCGATATAAGAAGGTCTAATCGCTTCGTGAGCCTCTTGAGCTGCCTTTTTCTTGGTTTTATATCTTCTTATGTGGACATAGTTTTTACCAAACTTCGTTTCAATTTCCGTACTGATATTTTGCAGTGCCACTTCACTTAAGCTAGTTGAATCCGTTCTCATATAAGTAATGAGACCTTGTTCATAAAGCTTTTGTGCACAGATCATTGTCCGCTTTACACCAAAGCCTAACTTTCTACTTGCTTCTTGTTGAAGTGTAGAAGTAGTAAAAGGAGCGGTTGGCTTTCTTTTTAAAGGTTTGACTTCTATATTATTGATCGTATAGTCAGCGCCAACGCATTTCTTCAAAAAGGTCTCTGCATCTGTTTCTGATTCAAACTTGGATACCAATGCAGCATTTAGTTTGACAGAAACACCTTTTTCATTTTTTACATCAAAAACTGCAGCCACTTTGAAGAAAGGAACTGTAGTGAATTGCGAAATATCACGCTCTCGTTCTACGATTAATTTGACTGCAACAGATTGTACTCTACCTGCAGACAATTTACCTTTGACTTTTCTCCATAATAAACCAGATAATTCAAAGCCTACCAAACGATCTAATATCCGTCTTGCTTGTTGCGCATTGACAAGATTTAAATCTACATGTCTTGGATTTTTTATCGCTTCTTGAATGGCAGGTTTTGTAATCTCTCGGAAGACAATTCTTTTTGTAGAGTGTTCGTCTAGATCCAATACCTTACATAGGTGCCATGAGATGGCTTCTCCTTCTCTATCTTCATCCGTCGCGAGCCATACTTCATCCACTTTTTTAACCATGTCTCGAAGGTCCTTGACAACCTTTTGCTTATCCGGAGAAACTTCGTATTCCGGCCTAAAGTCTTCATTTACATTTACCCCACTATCCCCTTTCTTTAGGTCTCTTACGTGCCCATAGCTGGACTTGACGGTAAAATCTTTACCGAGTATCTTTTCAATTGTTTTGGCTTTCGCAGGTGACTCAACTATCAATAAATTCTTCGCCATTAGTTATCTGAAATTGGAAATATTAAAAAAAGACATTTCAACAAACAATTTATATGAACACTTCATAAGCTTTGCCGCATTGAAGGCCATTAAATTGGACGTTTAACAATTAATAAGTGGTTTATTTGAATTTGGAATTGCTATAGATCGTAACTAGATAAGACATTGTTTTGTTGCAAATCCAAAATCCTTTAGAGTGCAAAAGTATAAATTTTGAAGTAGTCTCAAAAGAATTTAAATAAAACCGACAAGATTAAATGAAATTTGTCTTTAAATCTGCATAAAAGTTATGTGGCTTTCTTACTTGATTTAAAGGATTAGATTGGCGAGTTTGAAAATAGAAATCTTTTCAATGCTTAGGTTAATAGTTAAGGACCTCAGGTGATCAACTTCTTGGGCAACGTCCACAACGTTTTCCTTTTTTATACTTCTTACAGCATTTTTTCTTCATCTTTTTCCCTTGAACAATAGGGAGAGCGAAAGGTAATCTGATCGTTTGACCAGGTATAGGTAAGGAATCGGTGGAATTTTTAATTGTACTCATATCAGCGATTATGCTGATACAAATTTAATATTTATTTAGACTTAGTCAAAATAAGAATAAGAAAATTGCAGATTTTAACATATCTACATAGAAAACACTCTAATCATGTGGTCTAATTCGTTTCTCTTCTTTAAGAATAACACCTTCCATTTTCTTGGCTTCCTTCTCTTTTTCTCTTGCCTTTTGAATGGATTCCATCAATTCTTTGACTTTCAGCTCCGATTTCGTCAAGTTTCTATGATAAGTAATAATGATAAACTTGGCCATATCATCCGGAAAGAAGATCCCCAATCCTTTTAAATAGTGAGAGAACCTTGATCCTTCGTAAAAACCCCAGTTGTGAATCATCCATCTTCCTAGGCTAAAATGCAATTTTTTAGCTGCAATAGAATCCGGAACCGACAGGAACTTCTTTTTTGAATCCTCATCTATAAGCCGATTCAGCTGGATGAATGCATCTGCTAGATCCTTAGGGATATATACATTATTAACGTATTCCTTTTTAATCCGCTTTTGATAAGCCAATTCAAATTCATCCTCAGTGGATGGAGGTTGAGCGCTCACATTATGAATAAAAAAGACCGCTAATAATAATAGTATGTTTCTAAAAGACATTTTTACTTTCCTTTTGAGATGATATATATACAAATCTGTTTCCGGAATTGGCTATAAGGTTAGTATTCTGAAAAGATAACGCTTGTTCTGCTCTAATTTATTCGTAAAGATATGATCTTAGGAAGAATTTAACACCAAGCCTTGGAAATTATATTCCTTTCTATGGAAAACGCTGAGATTGAATTCATTTGTTAACGAAAAAGGCACCCGCAAATGCGAGTGCCTTTTTCTTATCTATAAATCTAATTACCATTAATGGTAATGAAAAATCTTAATCCATCAATACAACTTTACGTGTGTAAACTTGATCTTTTCCTTCAAATACGAAGAAGTAAACCCCACTTTCATAAGCAGTTAAATCAAAGCTTAAACGTTGACTTGTGTATTCTTGATTATTGATTTGCTTGATTCTTTTTCCCAACAAATCAGTCACGTAAACCTGAAGATTTGTAGGTGCATTGAAATTAAAATCAACAAAAACATTGCCTTCACTTGGATTAGGGAAGATTCTTAATCCATCCGCCCAATCTGGAAGTTCATTCAATCCTACAATGCCTGTTACTTCAATAGTTTGAGAAAAAGCATCGATACAACCATCAGCATTCAAGGCAGTTAAAGTAACTACATATGTTCCCATTTGGTTGAAAACATAAGATGGGTTCTCGTCACTAGAAGTTGCTCCGTCTCCGAAGTTCCACTCATAAGAAGTTCCTCCTGTAGAAGTATTGGTAAAGCTTACCTGACCATTATCAACACCTAAGTCAATAGAGGTAGAAGAAGCGTCAAAAAGAGCCGTTGGTGCAGCATCTGTTGATGTTGCTACAACGTCAATTGCAGTTCTTCCACAAACCTGCGCAAACTCTACTTGCCAGTCATAGAAATAATAGTAGTAATTGAAAGCCAAAACATTGCTTGATCGTTTGATAGAAACAACTTCATTTATTGCGTAAGGATAGTTCAATCCTTCTTTAGTATACCATAATGGATTCCCTGAGTCTAATGTCATTCTGTATTCTTCCCCTTGAGGTATCGTTACATTCATATCAATAACATGCTCCCCTTGGCTACCGATCAATGCTAGTTTTTGTCCAATCGTTGTACCATCTGAATTTAAAATTTTGAAAACCCTTGGTCCAGGAACATCCGCATATACTTTTACTGATTTAAGCGTAAAGGTTGCCATTGCATCAAAAATCAATTCTCCACTGATATCAACACTTATTTCTGGAGTACCCAGTACTGCTGTATCAGGAAGACCAGCTGGTACTTTGAAACTAGTCTCTAAGTAATAAGATTCAGTTTGATCAGTAGCGTCTACTACAAGAGCGTTGCCTGTACCTAAAAGCGTTCCTTCAGTGCTTGCATCATACCAGTTGAAAATAGCATTTTGAAGTGGGTTAGCTCTAAGCGAAACGCTTGAGTTTTGACAAATCACACCTTCAGACTCCATAAAAGGAACGATCGGTTGTTGATTAGAAACAATTACATCAACACTAGCAGCACCATTGAATTCTCTTTCATCATCACTGCCATTTACAGTAACAATGTCAAAGTTATAAGTTTGAGCGCCTGCTGCTACTGGGCTCGTAAATGGAAGGTTAATTTCTTGTCTTGCTCCTGGCATAATACTTCCAGTCCAACTTTCTGTCAAGAAATTACCAGCAAATAAAATCTCATATTCAAAACTTGTTACTTCTTCAGTTCCTGCATTCTCTACAGTTACAACTGGAGTAACATTACCAGCACACTCTATTTCAGAGGCTGTAAGATTGACAACCATTAAATCATTTGCAACATTTGGATCTGCAGGCGTATTTCCTTGAGCTACCAAATAATTATAAGCAGCCAATAAGTCAATGATACCATTTCCGTAAGCATTGTCTTCACCAGGTGTACCTTTATCCACTGCAGTTATATGCAATGCCGCCAATAAATCTCTTCCGATCAAGTTTGGAAAAGCTTCTTTTAGCAAACAAACAGATCCTGTAACTTGTGGTGCTGCCATTGAAGTACCTGAAATACTTCCATATACTCCACCTGGAAAAGAAGAACGAACATTCACACCGGGTGCAGATACTTCTGGTTTGATTTCTAATGTCATACTATCTGTCGCACATAGGGAAGGTCCACGAGAAGAGAACCCAGCAATCACTTGTCCTGAATTCACAGCTCCAACACAAAATGCGTTGGTACCAGTTGTATTGATCAACATTGGCGATCCGATAGAGGATGCACCGAAATCACCTTGGTTTCCTGCTGAAAAGATTACTGCAACACCAGCAATTTCTAATGTGTTGATCATTGCTGTGTATGAAGAATTACATTCTCCAGCTCCAAATTGTACATCTCCGCTATCACTGAATCTTCTTACTGACCATGAGTTATTTATAGCATCAGGACGATCATCAGTAGTTGATGCATTTCCGTCTGGATTAAGTGCCCATTGAAAATTAGCAAAAGTCCCCAATGAGTTAAAACTACCAGGGCAACTAATCGGAGGAGCTGCCATCCATAAAGCATTAAAAGCTACTCCAATGGTATCGCTTGTCAATCTATCTAGACCAGCAACAGTCCCTGTTACATGCGTACCGTGACCCGGTGCATCATCACAATCTTGTGGTGATGATGTATTGCCTGTCCAAGAGGCGTCATCACCATAATAATTTCCTTTGTAATTATTTCTCAATGCTGGATGTTCTCCATCTGTACCCGTATCAATAACAAAAGCACTGCTTCCGTATCCAGTATATCCCAACTGCCATAACTTATTGGCTCTTATCATTGTATGACCAAATTCACGGCCGTTAGGACTTGGTGGGCTGTAACACACTTCACCTACTGCGTCAACTAAACCCAATTGGTGGTTAGGAAACAACCAACCAACATCATCTCTTCTTGAAAGTTGAACCATGACATCACGGTGTACTTCTGCAAAGATCGTATTCGTAATCCAAAACGAACGAATGGAAGACTTGACGACTTTATCAGATGTGTTTAAGAAATTCAATAGTGGGTTTTGAGTTTCTGCAGCTTTATCTTCGAGTGCAGTAATTACTCGTTCTGATCTTTCTGAAGGGGTGGCCTTCTTTCTATTCAATTCATTATCCAATTGAAAAAGATCAACTTGATCATACAATTGAATCAATACTTCAAAGTATTCCTGATCTGAAGACTCGTAGTTAACAAGCAAATCGTTTGCAACTTTGTTGGAGTTGATCGTTTGGCCGAAAGATACATTTGCCAAAAAAATAAAAACAAGTAAAAAATTCAGTCTCATTTTAGTTATCGTTTTTACGTTAATAAAGATTTCTTGAGGTTTTTTGATTGTTATAAACGGATAAATGAAGATATAAATACCATCAATTAAATAGCTAATCATACCTTTGATTAAACGTGTAAATGTCAAATTTTAAACGTTTAAATGGAAAAATTGGAATATTTTAGAATTGCTGTTCCGCTGAGAAATGAAAGTATGCGCTTTATCATTTTTAGGATACATCTAAAATCATCCCTAAATATACCAAATTTTATTTTGTTTTAACCATCAAAATGCCTTCATGTTAAACCTACGACTAATAGAAATGTTCTTGATTCAGTTGATTATTTATTTAACGTTGTGGTTTATCAATGAATACGTCGCCTTTTTGCTAAGTTCAATCTTTGCTGTGATACTTTTAGCTGTTCTGATTATCAGTGGAATAGCAGAATTAATCGACAGGTCTAAGGTTTCTAAAAGGTATTTTTTAATGATGATACTTTCTGTTTTAGCGCCAATATGTTCTGGAGCAATTTATTTAATTTTAACTGGCAGCAAGCTGGATTTCTCTTTTGGAATTTGATTCCTGCTTTTGATGTATATTTATGAAGTTGTTTAATTTTCTAAAATAAAGGAAGATGATTATTGCACTACTTGCAGGGATTTGTTTATACGTGATTTATCGGAAGTTGGTTGAAATCAAACAACAATACCGCCATATCGATGACGAAACGGTAAAGGATTACATGACGGGAAGATTGAGAAAAAGAACAAAAGAATACCACAGAACGATTCAGCATCTGGGTCTATGCGAAGCATGTCAACAAAAGATGATTGATTATGACGACGCTTACATTTCTTCAAAAAGTAATATAGAAGATCATCTTATAGATAGAGAGAACGATTAGTTATTAGCAATATAAATTAGGTCATCGCTTTATGGTTACTTTCTAATTCAACATCATTCATTAAAAGTCTGTAAAATAACGTCTTGCATTTCTATAAACGCCATCTCCCATACTCGTTCCATCTATAAAGTTAGAATTACTTCCTCCTTGGAATTCGTCCACAGAATTTGCATCATCATATAAGATATTTTCCCATTGCGGATTGTTTAATTCTCCTCTAGCTGTGCTGTGTAATAATAAATATTGTCCAGAGGCCAAAGATGGATTGTAAAATAAAAATTTCACGTTGCTTTGTCTTGTGGAAGGAAAGTCATTATAAGACCAGATTTCATAAGGTGGAGCTGTAGATTCATTTTCTTCGCGAATCATATCACTTGGTTTTCCATACTTCATAAATATATTGCCTCGATCAGATTCAAAGCCATGGCCAAAACCAGAGTTGAAGGTGTTGTCTACTGCTTTAGCAACTTTCATGTATTCCGTATAAGCGTCCTCCGGTTTATTGGGATTTTGAACAACCCAGAAACTAAAGAGAAACCTCTTCATTGCTTCCAGGTCTTTATCCTTCAAAACTGCATTCAATATTTCCCCTTTATTATCGGTAACGTTCATGGCAATGGCTCGAAGACCATATTCCAATTCTTCTTTTGTTAAATTGTTAACGAATTGTTCTTCTAATGGAGCCTCTTGTGCTTTTTCAAGATCTAAATATGGATTTGACCGCTGAAAAAATACCTTTTTGGAGGAAAGTAAAACTTGCTCTTTATTGCGAATTTCTACTATTAAATTATAGTTACCTGAAACCAATCCTGAAATGTCTTTTTGTATTAGAACTACATTAACTGGTACTGGATCCTGCTTTTTATTACCTACCGCGATTGTTTCTGAATTCCCTTTTCCATCAACCTTTTCTATAACGTACCTCACTAGAAATTTGTCATTGATAACTTTATCGGAATTGTATATTTCGTTGTAAAAGATTAATTTATTTGCTCTTCTACTGTAGAAATTAAACGGCAAAGTTTCTAAATGAAATCCATTTTTAGTAAACGAATTTTGTTGGTCAGATTCTTTAAACGAGCTCAATAATTGAACATCAGATTGCATCAATTGCTCAGAGTTGTAGTTCAAGTCTACCTCTGCATTGTATTTCTTTGCATTATCTTCTTTATTTAAATCTTGAATGGAGACTTCTAGTTCGTATTTTCCATTTTCTAAACCATATCTTTTTTGGTCAATAAAATCAATTGGAAAAGCAGATAAAGGAGAATTCAATTTGAACTTATCAAACTTGTGAATTTTCCCATCTATTTTAAAAAGAACAATCACTTCTACTGCAGCTTGGCTCATGCTATCCGCTTTTTCAACAAACGCTACGGAGTTGCCTACTACATGAAGATAAACCTCAACATAATTTTGGCCCGGACTTTTAAACGTCGCAAAAGAAAGACTTGCATCCATTGCATTGGAAAAATAGGTCAAACTAGACAACAATGATAAGAGGAGTAACTTTTTCATAGTTTTTTGCATTGTAAAGAACCAAAAGATGGAGGATCCAAAACGGATTTTCCTCTTGTAAATTTAAGTGTAAAAAAATAATAAAACAATTCTAATCAATCCTATAAGTCAGGTTTTTAATTATGCTTGAAAAATTATCGCTAGAACGACACAAATTTGGTAAAATTTGAAAAAAAAATTACTCTAAAAATAACTTGTTTTTAGACGAAAATCATTTGTTATTTATAATACAATCTCTTTTTACTTATCTAAATAATACTTTTCTATAATATGTCCTTCATCAAAAGGCAGTCACAAAAACTTCATTTTTTTTCGGTGGCATGATTTTCGGGTTTAAGACCGCATACCTCCTTACCTATCTGTATTCCCCCAAAATAGCTAACAAAGGTTGTCGTAATTATTTTATGTAGTGCTAAGCATTGCCTTAGATTTCTATATGCCTAACTGAATTTTATTAACACATATTTCAAACATGCTAATTAACAAACTCAATTACAAACAATTCAAAAGGACAAATTTCAACAAGTTTGCCTTTCTTAGTGTTTGCCTTTTATTCTTCTCCTATATTGGAATGGGACAAACAACTATACTTTCAGAAGATTTTACTGGAATGACTGGGACTACTCCTCCAGCAGGTTGGAGCAATACTATAGTGACGGGAGAACCCAATGAAAAATGGGCTTTTGATAATCCCGGTTCAAAAACAATCAATGGACCTATTACAGGAACCTTTGCAATTTTTGATAGCGATCATTATGGAAATAACAGTTCCGCAGAAAATGTTTTTCTGGAAACGCCGGCATTTGATGCAAGTACATATGATGAAGTAACCTTGAGTTATGATCAGTATTTCCGATCAGGATATGGAGGCCGAATCTATATTGATGTTTATGATGGAACTGCTTGGCAAACTGTCTTGAACTCAACTACTACCACTAACAATGCTACTTCAGCTCATTTAAACCTTTCTGCAAACCTTGCAGGAGTGAGCAATGCAAAAATTAGATTTAGATGGACGGGTAACTGGTCTTACTATTGGGCTCTTGACAATATTGATATTTCAGGTCTCACTTATGTCGACACAGATAAAGACGGAATAGTTGATGTAAAAGATTTGGACGACGATAATGATGGAATACCTGATTTAGCGGAAGCAGGTCTGGCATGTAGCCACACCGTTGTATTAAGTGGAGATGAATTTGGGAGAATATACGAAATCAATGTTTTAACTGGAGCGGTGACTTTGGCTACCACTTCAACTATTGTATCAGGTACTATAAACGCACTTGCAGCCAATGGAGATAATCAACTTGCTTATTACGGAAGTGGAACCCAAATCTTGATGTGGGATCCTGCAACAGATACCCACTCCGTCCTTGCAGACTTAGTTGGCAAAGTCGATGGTGAATTTCAAAGCGGTGGAGGCACATATCTTGATAACTTCCTTTACTATGCATCAGAAAATGCTGGAGGTACACATGTAAACATCTACAAAATACCTTTGGCAGAAGATGGGAGAAGTACTACAGGTGACCCTGTTGCATTAGATCCAACCGGAATAACAGGAGGATATGGTGACATCGTCATAAGCTACGAGGGCAGTCAAGGAACACTTTATGGTTCTACTACTTCTGGGCAATTCTGGACTTATGATATTGGATTAGATAAATTTACTGTATTGAATTCTACAGGTACTGTTTTCCAACAGGCGATAGATATTTTTGGTCAAAACTGGGGAGCTACTGGCACTACTTTGCAAAGGTTAGATGATAATGGTGTTCCTTACGGACCAACGATTGCATTGAGTTCTGAGACAAGTGATATGACAGGGCCTTTTAACTGCCCGCAACCAAATCTAAAATTAGATTCTGATGGTGATGGCATTCCAAATACACTAGATTTAGATTCTGACAATGATGGTATTCCAGATTTGGTAGAAGCCAAAGGAACAGACATTGACGGAGATGGATTTGTTGACAATAATATCGACTCAGATGGAGATGGTGTACCTGACTACGCTGATCCTGATAGCCCTACTTGTACTTTTGGAGACGCTTCTTCACCTCAAGATGGGATATGTGATAATGTACAAATTGGGCCTGATCTTGACAACGACGGCATCGCAGATGACTTTGACTTGGATAAAGACGGCGATGGTCTTTTAGATGTCTATGACAATGACCCAACTGATCCATCAGCATCAAAATCAACTTCTGTTTTATTTGATACCAATGGAGATGGAATAAATGATATTTTCCATGATACAGATAAAGACGGACTTCCTGACTACTTCGATTTAGATGCAGACAACGATGGTATTCCGGATGTTGTAGAGGTAGGTGGTACAGATGAAAATGGCGATGGTTTTGCAGACGATTATGTAGACATTGACATGGATGGTTTTAATGATGTAGTTGACGGAGACGTAGGTAATAACGGAACCGAAAACACCAACAATGCACTTCTTGTGACTGGGCCAGATACAGACGGCGATGGTTTTCCAAATTCAACTCCAAACGGCGATACAGACAAAGATGGCAGAATGGACCACCTTGATCTTGACGCGGACAACGATGGTATTGCAGACGTTGCTGAAGCTGGTGGAACTGACACCAATGGTGACGGGATTGCGGACAATTATATTGATGCAGACAATGACGGATTTAACGATACGGTTGATGGTGATCCTAATAATAGTTTAGTTACGGGCGATGATTCTTCTGACACCAACACCAGCAATGCCTTGGTCACAACTGATCAAGATATCAATACAGATGGTGTCCCAGATTCTTATCCGTTTAATGATACAGATGGAGATGGTCATTTAGATCACCTTGATTTAGATGCTGATAATGATGGTATTCCAGATGTAGTAGAAGCCGGTGGTACCGATACCAATGGCGATGGTTTCGCAGACAATTATACTGATGTTGATCAAGATGGTTTTAATGATTCTGTTGATGGTGATCCGGATAACAGTTTGACTGTTGGAGATGATTCTTCTGATACGAATTCAGCGGATGCTTTATTAGCTACTGGACCGGACACAGATATGAATGGTGCTCCAGACAATTATCCAAACGGTGATACTGACCAAGATGGAAACCTAGATCACTTAGATTTGGATGCTGACAACGATGGGATTCCGGATGTTGTTGAAGCCGGTGGTACAGACACCAATGGAGATGGTTTCGCAGATAATTTCACGGATGTCGATGAAGATGGTTTTAATGATATGGTAGATGGTGATCCAGATAACAGTTTACCTGTTGGGAATGACTCCCCAGATACTAATCTCAATAATGCCCTTTTATTAACTGGCGCTGATGCTAATAATGATGGCGCTCCTGATAGTTATGCAACTGACGATTCAGACAAGGATGGCAAATTAGATCACTTAGATCTTGACGCAGATAATGATGGAATTCCTGATGTTGTAGAAGCTGGTGGAACCGATACCAATGGTGATGGCAGAGCAGACAATTACACAGATTTGGATAACGATGGTTTTAATGATTTGCTAGACGGCGATCCTAATAATAGTTTAGCTACTGGTGATGATTCTCCGGACACCAATATTGCCAATGCTTTATTGCTAACCGGTACTGATGACAATAATAATGGAACTCCTAATTCCTATCCAACAGACGATACGGATTCAGATGGGCACCTCGATTATTTAGATTTAGATGCAGACAACGACGGAATTCCGGATGTTGTAGAAGCTGGAGGTACTGATACTAATGGTGACGGAATTGCAGACAATTACACAGATAATGACAATGACGGATTCAATGATTCT
>CALIAG010000195.1 GCA_938041325.1 uncultured Saprospiraceae bacterium
CAAGTTTTTCGTAAAAATGTAAAGCTTCAGGTCTTTTTTTATCTGTCGTCAATTGGATTAAATGTGCTTTTCGTTCTTTTGCTCTTTCAATGGCCCAATTGAACATTTTTTCACCAATGCCTTTTCCTCTTTGGTCCTCCCGAATTCTAACCGCTTCTATTTGTGCACGAATGCCACCTTGGTAAGTTAAATATTGTATAAATGACAATTGCAAAGTTCCAATTATTTCTCCTTTTAAATTTTCTAAGACTATCAATTCTTGATTCTTGTCATTCTTAATATTCTCAAAAGCATGGTAGTATTTATCTGATAAGGGATCATTAAAGTCTTCCCTTAATTTACCCAATTTGTCATTCGCAATCATTTTTACTATTTCAAAAACATCACTTATAATTGCTTCTCTAAATGTCATTTTGTTAGTTTAGAATGTTGCCAACGCATTGGCTATACGCTGTGTAAATATTCATGCAGGAAGATGGAGTATTTACTAATCAATTACCAGCTAGTAGGTCTATAATCTTTCAAAAATTTTCCACACCAATGTTTCCCAGTATTGATGCCGTCGAACAAGGGATCCATCACTCTTGCTGCTCCATCCACAATATCCAAAGGAGGTTGGAAGTCATGAATTTCTTCTTTCCTTTTGGCCAACTCAATCGGGTCTTCATCGGTAACCCAACCCGTATCCACAGCGTTGGTATAGATTCCAAACTTTGCAAAATCTGCTGCAGAGGTAAGCGTCATCATATTCAATGCAGCTTTAGCCATATTCGTATGAGGATGGCGAGATTCTTTGTGGTATTTATGGAACTTGCCTTCCATCGCGGAAACATTGATAATGTGTTTCATACCAGTATCATCTTTCTTCATAAGATGAACCAAGCGATTACACAAAACAAATGGAGCAACTGAATTAACAAGCTGGACTTCTAGCATTTCATTGGTATGGATTTCTCCTAATTTTAATCTCCAACTATTCGTTTTTCTTAAATCAACTTGCTGTAAATCCGCATCCATTTTACCTGTTGGAAACACTTCTTCTGCCGATAAAGAATGATCAATAGAATAAGCGATTTGAGATAGTTTTGCAGAAGCACTTAGGCCGATACCTACTTGCTTGCCATGCCAGCTAACAGGAAGGTTTTTGTCCGGGCTTGCTAGCATTGGACGAGTTGCCCTCAATTCCTGCAAACAAGCTTCGTGATCCGATAAGAGATTTTTCTCCAAAGAAGACAATTCAGAAAAAGCAGCTTCCTCCTTTGCCAATAAATGCTGATAGAAACCTGCAGGACGTCTAACTGTCTGTGCAGCATTGTTGATCAGAACATCCAATCGATCGTATTGTTGCTCGATATAATTGCAAAATAATTCTACACTGGGAATATGCCTCAAGTCAAGGCCATGGATTTTAAGGCGATGGCCCCATGTTTCAAAATCAGCTTCTTTGGCATAGCGCGAAGCGGAGTCAACCGGAAATCTTGTCGTTGCAATAACGGTGGCACCAGCTCGCAACATCATTAGTGTGATGTGATAACCAATCTTAAGGCGCGACCCCGTAACCAAAGCAACTTGTCCACTTAGATCCGCAGTTTGAAAACGCTTGGCATAATTGAAGTCGCCACAGTTCGCACACATCGTATCATAAAAATGATGCAGGATTGTAAATTCTTCTTTGCAGACATAGCATTCTCGTGGAGCTACTGTCGGACCTGGAGGCCTTTCCTGCTCTTCATTTGTTTCTAACATTTTAGGAGCCACAAAAACAGAGGCTTCTCTAGCACTTCGAATACCCGTTTTATTGCGGGCCAACTTATCTCTTTCAGCAGCTTCTTTTTTGATTTTTTTCTTTGCTTTTCTTTTGCGTTTTTTTAACTCCACTTTTTGTGGTCTTGACAATCGTCCAGCCTGCTTAATGAGTTCAATTCTTCGCTCCAAAGGAATATCAAATATCTGATCGGTGTCTTTATTCAATGTTTCCAAAATGGATATACATTGATCAATTTGAGCTTCACTTATTTTATCTTGTTCTTTTTCCATTTATCTAATTGGTATCAGGATTGTTTTAACCAACGGTTATCATCCGTCTGTCATGTTTATTCAAATATTTTGCAGACATCTGAATAAGAAGCCAAAGACAGGTATTGGTAAGTTATGCTTCGAGTTCAATTTTGTTAACTTCAATGGTGTTCTTACTTAAAATATAGAATTCGATTGCAATTTACAGTTTTTACCTTGCCATTTCATTTTGTAGATAAAAAAAGCGAAGTATAAACTGTGGTCTACACTTCGCTCTTTTAATATCTATTGAGATCTAATATAATGTGATCTTTTACTTTATGGATACAGGATACTTTCAAAAGAAGGTCAATTCAAAAAGAAAGCTCAATTCAATCTAAGACTTCAATAGCAAATTGATATTCAGCTTGTAAGTTTTTCCAATCGGAATTTCGTGTTCATTAATTAAAATGCGATTTCCTTCGATGGCATTCACATGCTGTTTTGCAACCAAGAAAGATTTGTGTACCTGGAGAAAATCGTTAGAATTTAAATTTTCTAAAAGACTTGATATTTTTTCCCTTACCGTAATTGTTGTTTTAGATAAAATGACTTTAGAATAATTACCTGAAGCCTCAATGTACAAAATATCATCGACGGCCACTTGAATGTGTTTCTTATTGCTTAATAAGAAAATAGTCTTTTTGGATTTTTGGACAGCTTGACCGGGCATAATTGGTGCACTGGCAAGATTGACTTTATTAACTGCTTTTAGAAAACGTTCAAACCCAAAAGGCTTTAAAAGATAGTCTACAATATTGAGCTCATAGCCTTCAATAGCAAAATCTTTATAGGCAGTGGTTACGATTACATTTGGTGGAGATTGGAGCGTTCGCAAGAATTCGAATCCTTTCAGTTTTGGGAGATTGAGGTCTAGAAAAATTAAGTCTACTGCATTTTGATTTAGGTATTCAATTGCCTCGATTGCATCGTAGCAATTTTTCATGAGCTTCATATTAGGCAGCATGTCGCAATAGCCTTTTATGATATCGTGGGCCATGGATTCATCGTCAATTATCAGGTACTTAATCATGCATTCAAATTTATTCTTAACTCAGACTTGTAAATGTTTTGATTAGAGGACAAGCGCAGTTCATGTTGATTGGGATAGCCAAGTACCAGTCTTCGTTTTAGGTTTTTTAATCCAATTCCTTTTCTTTCGTCTAAGGCTTCCGGATCAAAATTATTTTCAACCGTAAAAAATACTTCCTTTTCTTTTGCGATCAATGCAATATTTACAAAAGCATTTTCTCTCAAATTTTCAACGCCATGTTTGAAAGCGTTTTCTAATAAAATAATAAAAAGTAAAGGCATTATTTCTTTTTGAGGAGATTGAATATCAACTTCAAAGTTCACCTTTATCTTTTTATGGTAACGCATCTTATGCAACTCAATGTAGTTTTTCAAATAGTCAACTTCCTCTTCAATTTTTACCAGATCTTTTTGACCATCGTATATACTGTATCGCATCATATCCGATAAGTTGAGGATCAATTGCTTTGCCGTTTTGGGATCCTTTTCCACCCAACCATAGAGATTGTTAAGTGTATTGAAAAAGAAGTGAGGATTTACCTGACTTTGCAAATGCATTAACTCCGTTTTAGCCTTCTCGTTTTTTAATTCAATTATCAACTTTATTTGACCAAATGTCCATCGTAGAATACTCAGAAAAAGTAGCCCAAAATAAATTAATATAGCGAATTCGAAAGGCTCTTCATCACCGAAGTAATCAACAAAAAGCATCAGTAAAATACCGTTGCCAATGAAATACAATAAATAAGGTCCTTTGCTGCGGCTGTTCTTTAGATGTAGGTAACCGAATAGCAATGCAAAAATAAGAATAGAAATGAATAGGAGGATGAACTCCGGATTATTAGGATAGGATTCGATTGTGCCGATCAAACACAAAGAGCAAATGAGCAAAGATAGAATCCAAACCTCTTTTTTAAGCCAGGTTTGCAACCGAAGACTGTTCTTTCTTTTTTTGAAAAACCTCAAAATAGGAAGATAAAAAATAGAAGTGAATGCAGAGATGAAAAAAAGTACACCAGAAAACTCCATGTTGAGTTCCATCAGAAGCATTCCACTGAGCAAAAAGAAAATGCTCAATCCAAGGGCCACCAATGGGCGTTTATATTTTTCCAACATCGCAATCATCCTGTAATATAAGCTCTCCCAACTAATCTGGCAAATTAGTTGGCAAACGGCCAGTTTTGAGGTTTGAACTCACTGTAAAAAGAGACGAATGGCGTTGAAACCAACTTTTGGCAATGTATCCCTGCTTGAGCGAACCTCATCACATTTATTTGAAGAATGGAATTGATCACATTAGGTTTGAAATCAAAAAGTAAATCAAATGACCAATCTAACCATTTCTTCCATTTCAAAGACTTATGCCAATGGTGTTAAAGCCTTGGATAATATTTCACTCAATATTCCAAAAGGAATGTTTGGCTTGCTCGGACCGAATGGAGCGGGTAAATCAACCTTAATGAGGATTCTGGCCACACTACAAGATGCAGATTCCGGGACCGTAATGATGGATAACCTCAACGTTTTGAAGCAAAAGAATGAAGTTCGAAAAGTATTGGGTTATTTACCTCAGGAGTTTGGTTTATATCCTAAAATTTCTGCAGAGGAATTGCTCAATCATTTGGCTGTACTAAAAGGAATTTCCAATAAAATGAACCGCAGAGAATTGGTGCAAGCACTTTTACATAAAACAAATCTCTATGACAAACGGAAAAAGAATCTTGGAACTTTTTCTGGAGGGATGAAGCAACGTTTCGGCATAGCCCAAGCTCTGCTTTCTAACCCTAAGCTTTTAATTGTTGATGAACCAACGGCAGGTCTTGACCCCGTTGAACGAAATCGCTTTTATAATTTGCTAAGCGAATTAGGCGAAAACGCAGTTGTAATTCTGTCCACACATATCGTCGAAGATGTCAAAGAGCTTTGTCCAAATATGGCGATTATTCATGAAGGGAAAGTATTACTGGAAGGAAAACCTATTCAACTGATTGAAGACTTAAAAGGCAAAGTTTATAAAAAGGCAATTCAGAAAAAAGAATTGCAAAAATATAAAAAGGAATACAAAGTGATTGCGAATAAGCATTCTTTGGGCCAGCCTATCATTCATGTATACGCGGAGAAAAATCCAAAGGATGGATTTGAAGCCATAGAAGCAGAATTGGATGATGTGTATTTCAAAGAGATTTTTGGGAAGAGAAAGTAGTTTGTCGAATGGAGTTGAATGGCCTTAAAAAATGCATGCAATATGATTGGTTTCGAAATATTCAAGTTTGAATTAAAGTACCGTGCAAAGCGATTGGACAGCTACCTGTATTTCGTTGTCCTCTTTGTTTTTTCGATGTTCGCTTTTGAATTTATATTTGAAGGCCAAAGCATTGGATTGCTCAAAAAAAATGCGCCGGTGGTCATTGCGAAAGTGATGGCTTTTACCACAGGGATTTTTATGATCATCATTTCGATGATTATGGGCGTGCCGGTCATTCGAGACTATGAACACAATACTGTGCCTATTTTTTTCGTAAATCCCATAAAAAAGAGAGATTATTTGCTAGGGCGGTTTTTGGGATCTTTGGTGATATTGACTTTTATTTTCAGCGGGTTAATGTGGGGAGCGATGATTGGGACGCTTATGCCTTGGAGCGATCCAGAACATTTATTGCCATTTAATTATTGGAATTATTTGAAACCGTTTTTGGTTATCGTATTGCCTACTTTGTTTTTTGGAGGAAGCCTGTTTTTTGTAAGTGGTACTTTGAGTAGAAACTTGATTGTAGTTTACACCCAAGGAGTGGTTTTCTTTCTCTTTTTTATATTAAGTCGGAATATTGAAAACGCTTATGTTGCTGCTATTTTGGAACCTTTTGGTGCTGCGGCTTTGACTGATTTATTAAAAAACTGGACGCAGAATGACCTCAATGAATTCTCGATTCCGTTGGATGGTGTCCTTTTGTACAATCGTGTTTTTTGGATTCTTATAGGTTTTACTGCACTAATGATTGGATATTTGAAATTTGATTTTAATATTTTGAAAGAATCGTTTTCGAAAAAAGAGAAGAAGAAAAAACAAGACAAAATAAAAGTCAATTTTACCAATATAATTATTCCAAAACCAATCATAGAAGAAGGTTTGCGTATCTCCTTTGTTCAATTTAAAACACATACTTCGTTTTACTTCAAATCTATTTTCAAAGAAGTTTCTTTCTGGTCGATTGTCATATGTGCTATCCTCATCATTTTAATTAATTCAATAAATTTAGGCACCTCATATGGAGTTGACAGTCTTCCAGCGAGTTATTTGATCATAGAGGAATTGCAGGAATCGTCTATCTTCTTTTTTCTAATCATTCTTTTGTTTTATTCTGGTGAATTGATTTGGAAAGAACGAGATGCAAAGCTTGACCTGATCTATGATTCATTGCCTGTTTCTGATTTTGTAAATTTGACCAGTAAGTTCGTTGCACTCTGCTTGATCTATTGGGTTTTGCTAAGTTTGTTGATCCTAACTGGTGTCCTTTTCCAAAGCTTTAATGGATATTTCGACTATGCTCCCAAAGTGTACTTCGTCGGGTTTTTTCTTGAAATATTTCCTTTTCTTGTGATGTATACCTTTCTGTCTTTTTTCATTCAAGTAGTGGTCAATTCCAAATTCATAAGTTACCTATTGGTCATGCTTTTATTTATTGGGATCATTGCGTTATCTGTGTTGGGATTTGATCATGGTTTGGTCAGTTTTAGTGGTGGAAGTCTTGGGAAGTATTCTGAGATGAATGGATATGGACATTTTTTGAAACCTTATTTATGTTACCAAGCTTACTGGTTGGCTTTCTGTATTATTCTTTTTGTAGGTGCAGTAGGATTGGTTGTAAGAGGCAAAGAAACCAGTATTAAGAAAAGAATGAGACTGATAAAAGAGCGTTTGACAAAGCCTTTGATAAATACAGCTTGCTTTGCGTTTTTGTTGTTTGTATTTAGTGGTTCCTATATTTTTTACAACACCAATGTTTTAAATGATTTCAAGTCAACTGCTACTCGTTTGGAATTGCGAGCAGAATATGAAAAGATTCTGAAGTCTTTTCAAAATAAGAAAAATCCAACCCTCCTTGCGGTGGATTTGAAATTAGATTTGTTTCCATCAAAAAGGGCGTATGATCTGGCAGGTGTTTACATCCTTAAAAACAACCACAGC
>CALIAG010000196.1 GCA_938041325.1 uncultured Saprospiraceae bacterium
CGTTGAGCTGATTGTAAGCAATGATGCTGGATCTGATACCTTATACAGAACTGAATATATTGAAGCTTTTATTTTACCTACTTCAGATTTTGAAGCAGATATTACAGAAGGGCCAGCTCCACTGACTGTCAACTTTAATCAGTTGTCTCAATTCGGAGAATCTTATATTTGGTTTCACACCGGTGGATCGCCCCCTGTAGTCAATTCCCCCAATCCAACGATTACTTACAATAATCCTGGCACTTTTAATGTAACGCTTACTACCACAAATCCTTTTGGACAAGCGGTAGAGTTAAAGCCCAACTATATAACTGTCGGCCCACCTGTTGCTACAGAAGATGCCGATAAGATCGTAGAAGACGTGCAAGTTTTTCCTAATCCTGCCAGTAATTTTTTCTCTGTTGATTTTTTCATCCAAGAAAGAATACGACTAGATGTTCATATTGCGGATGTTACTGGAAAAGTGGTCAAACAAATTATCCATGATAGTTTAAGGCCAGGAAATAATCGGATTTCGTTCAATACAGAACCATTGGCTTCGGGGACTTATTTTGTAATTATTAGAGATGAAAACCAAAACCTTATCAAAAATGAAAAAATTATTATTGCTCGGTAGTTTATTGGTTTTCGTTCTTATTGTTGCGTGTAACAACAAGACCAAAGGTGCCAATCAAAAGAAAGAAGAAGTCCCGGCAGAAGAGAAAGTCATTACGCATGGCAATCCGGATCCTGGTTTAGTAGATTCTTTGAAAAATGCCAAAACAAAAGGCAAAAAGGGAGGAAACTAAGTGGTTTTAAACAACTTAATGCCGGAGTTCCCATTTTTTTTATCAAAAACATCGGGGTTTAGGTTTTATTGAATACTTTAGGTCTTGTTAATAAGCTTTGCAAAGCAAAGGATTTCAAAACTTTACGCAAGAACCCTTCAGGCAAAATGAAACTTGTCAACCGTTCCAAGATTCTATTTATAGGTCTATTGATTCTCAATTATTTGGTGAGAACACCTGGATTAATGGATGAATATTACTCTGGGCGTTTTGCTTTCATTAGCCTATTGACTGCTTTCAGTCTGCTCTTTGTATTTCCAAAAGCAAAAAATGTCAAGTTAGTAATTCTTGATATTTGCTTATTTGTTTTTTACCTCCTCAATGTTTTTTCTATTCTACAAAGTCAGCTTCCCTCAGCAGGTTATTTACTAACGCAATCTATCTTACTGCTCTTTACGACTTACCTATTCTTTCGATTTTTCGTTTCTAAAATTCCAACGGAGTTCATTCTTAACACCTTTATAGCTTTGTCTATTTTAGTTCTGCTGATTTGTACGAATGACTTGATACAGGTGGCTAATTCCGAAGGTTTCGCAGGGCGTTCAATATACAAGGTTATCGGGTTTTCAGGACATAAAAACTTGTTGTCCTCTTACTTGTTTTTACTATTTGGTTTCTTGCTCTATTTTTTAAATAGCCTTTCAATTCCTAAGGCAAAACGCTATTTAATCATAGGAATTATGACTTGGCAAATAATCTGCGTTGTCTTGGTTAGATCCAGAACTATTTATATTTCTTTTGTCTTGCTTGCATTGATTTATGGATTTTATTATTTGAAAAACAGAAATATTCTTCAATTTAAATATGTCAAACAATTTGGATTGGCCTTGGTTATTGGTGTTGCTTTATTGGCATTTGGCATGTCTAACAATGCAGATTTGAGCAGAGATATCAAAGAATTGATTCCTTCGAATTACCTCGAATCGGGTTCTGCCAAACAACGGATTTTTGTCTGGGGGAAAACTGGTCGATTGATCAAAGAGGATCCAATATTTGGGTTTGGTGCAGGAAATTTCAAACTGGTTCTTCCAAAAAAACTCTATGAAGAAACCTTTAGTATTTACACCGAAGGAATCGCTTTCACACGAGCGCATAATGACTTTTTAGAAATATGGGTTGAACTTGGAATCTTCGGATTGCTGGTTTATTTAAGTTTATTTGGAATAAGTATCTATGCATTGTTGATTACGATTCGAAATTCAAAACCAGAGGACAAAGCCAAGCTTTTCATCCTCCTTGGAATGATAGCAAGCTTCTTTATAATTTCGTTTTTAGATTTCCCTAAAGAGCGGATTGAACATCAAATTCTATTTGCTTTCCTTCTTTATTTAATAGTTGAAAATTGCAAAACCTTTTTTGAACAGAAAAATTGGGCTTGGAAAATTCCAGTCGAAAAAAGAAAATTTATGACCTACGGTTTGCTGATTTTATTAATTCCAAACTTCGTCATTTCTTATTTCCATATTTCGGGAGAATACCATTACACCAAAGCAATTGAAGCAAAAAACAGAGGAGACTGGGGCACTGCTGAAAAAGAAACACTACTGGCCTATTCTCCCTTTTATCAAATAGATCAAAATTCTGATCCTGTAAAACTGATGGAGGCTTCTGTTTATTATGCAAATCAAGACTACGTAAAAGCGAAGGCGGTATTTGAACAAGCTATGGAACATTCGCCTTACAACCATTCTGTAAGAAACGATTATGGAAGTTGTTTGGTGCAATTGAAAGAATATGAAAAAGCAGTTGAAAGTTATAATCAAGCACTAACTTTATATCCAAGATTTGAAGATGCTTTTTTCAACCTTTCGTTTGCGTATATGCAACTTGGCAAATTTCAGGAGGCTAGGAATATACTCGCAAAAGTGGTTGAAGATACTGGGAAAAGAGATGCTTTTTTGGCGGAGATTGCGAAATTGGAAAAGGGGTAATTTAAAACGAATTCAGTCTAATCTACATACCCGGCTTCGGACTCAACGAAGTCCATCCACCATCCACCACAATAGTTTGTCCGGTAATATTTGAAGCATTTTCGGATAAAAGAAAAAGAGTGGTATGCGCAATTTCTTTAGGCGTAGTCACTTTCCCAGAAGGGGTCGTTTGCTCCCAGATCTTTTGGTAGTCTCCGTTTTCCAGTTCGATGGTTCTGTCTGTCAATGTTGCGCCGGGAGATATGGCGTTTACCGTAATATTGTATTTCGCTAATTCGACACCTAGGTTTTTCGCCAAATAAATAATGGCAGCTTTTGACATTCCGTAGGCCGTCAAATCGGGATGAAAAGTATGTCCAGTTACGGAAGACATTAAGACAATTCGCCCTGGAATTTTTTGTTTAATGAATTGCTTGGCTGCTTTTTGGGCCAGATAAAAAGTACCTTTTAAATTCACGTTGACTACCTTTTCAAAATTTTCAGGAGCATAGTTTAAAAAGTCTCCGAAAGTCGTTATCCCTGAGTTGGCGATGACAAAATGAATTGCGCCAAACTTTTCGACGGCCGTTTCAATTAAAGCATCAATAAGAGTCAAATTTGCAGAATCGCCCACAATCCCAATGCAATCTCCTTCGAAGTTTTCCACTGATTTTAACGCTTTGTCCAAAGCTTCTTGGTCAATATCATTCATAAGAACATTGACTCCGAGTTGCAAAAGCTGGACAGCAATTTCATAGCCAATTCCAATCGCTGCACCTGTAATGACTGCCGTTTTATTTTTATAATAATCGCTCATTAAGACAGAAGATAAACGGATGCCATGGCTACAATAAAATAAGCCACTAAGGTAGCAGCTCCCGCGTAATCCTGTGCTATTCTTTGTCCAAAAAACAAAGCCAAAATGGAAAGGCAAGACAATTCTGCCCCATATAATCCAAACTCTGGATCTCCATTTATAAAAAGCATTATAATGCCAATTGCACACAATAGTCCTGCAAGTACTTCCATTACAGTGATCATTGGAAACATAATTCCTACTGTATTCTTTAATGGACTTTTAGCAAAATGACCTTTGATCCATTCGTAATTTCCTTTGTAATTAAACACTTTGTCCAAGCCTGATTGAAGGAACAGAATAGCTAAAAAAACAAGACTAACTATTTTCAAAAAGAATATTGGTTCTAATATTGAGTTTCCCATATAAACGTTTTTTACGATCTACTTAAGTACACCATCTTGTGAAAATTGAAGATTCACCAAACCGGCTACTGGCTTTTCACCATCATTATTAAAAAGAACATATAAATCATGTTTCCCCTCCGTTGCTTTGACACTTGTAGAAACACTACCCGGTCCCATGTCTGTCAATTTTATTTTTATTTCATCTGAAGCGATTACAGGGCCATCTGCAGAATCAATTCGTATTTCAAAAGTACCTCCTGACATGAAAGCTCCTGCTTTTAAAAGATCCATTTTGATTTGTTTGATTCCTGTAAGGTCTAAATTTTCATACATTAACTCTGCTTCCTTATTCGGAATCATCATTGTCAATTCTTCTTCCAACAAACCATTCGACATTTCGGGTGTCACTACAAATCTTTGCGCATTTACAAAAGTCTTTGCTTCGTATGATGGAACTACTGGAGCTCTTAAAGAAATTACTTTTTGAGCAGTAAGAGGTCCTACACCTGTGCCGCCTTTGTCCTTGTAAGAAGCTGTAAAAATATAGCGCCCTTCTGTATGTTCTTTTTTATGCTCTTTAAAACTAAAAGTACCATTTGAAGCAAGCGTTTTGGCCGTACCGTCGCCGCCAATTGATAAAATGTATTTAGCCATTTGTAACGCTTCACTTTTTGACAAAGCGGGATGTGCAGCCATGACCGTTTCTCCCCAAACTCCACCTCCACCTGCAATAATACGATCTGCTAAATAATTCGGAGCCTTCATATCTCCTTTGTATTTCTCTGCTACATCTACATAAGAAGGTCCAACAGATTTTTGCTTTTCCTGATGACAAGCATTACAATCCGACTTCTTGATAAGATTTTCTCCTAAGCCGAATTGAGAAGCTTCTTGCAAGGCTTTATGTCCCAATGCTACTTCGTTGGCATCAAATCCTCTTTCTAAATAATCAATACTAATGCTAACGGCGGAAGCATCAATTCCACTTCCAATCGCACCATCTTCTTTATCCTTCACAGAGACCTCATATGCCACAGGTGTATCTTCGAAATAAAAACTTTGGTTTCCTTTTAAAGCCCAATCTATTTCAGGTAGTTCATTTCCGACAAGGACATCCACTTTACTTTCCGAAACCAATCCTTCAGGATCGGTAACGACTAACTTTACTTTGTATTCCCCTGGGTTTTTAAAGGTATAGCTTGGGTTTGCTTCGGTAGAACTTACTTTGCCATCTTCTTCAAAATACCAAGCATACTTCAAGTCATCGCCATCAAAATCTTTTGTTTTATCAGAATTAAAAACGATCGTCAATGGTGCTGCTCCAACCGTTTTATCTTGATCAATGACTGCAACTGGCTTTCTATTCGATCCCGTGTATTCTATTTTAAACAATCGGGCTTCTGGACTTCCGTTGAACCAAATTTTTCCATATTCCAACATATACAAATCCCCTTTTGGACTAAAAACCATATCTGTTGGATTGTCCAAATGTAAACTTGGCAGGAATCGCTCCATTCGCTTAAGATTGCCATCTTCATCTTGGGTTACTGCCATTATCCAACCCCGCATCCATTCATAAATAAATAATTTATTGTCATAATAGCCAGGAAATCGTCCATCACTTTCTTCGTATTCATCCACATAAAAAACGGGGCCAGCCATTGCATTTCGACCTCCCGATCCTACTAATGGAAAATCTCTAGATTCGTCATACGGATAATAAATGTATGCTGGCTTTGCTGGCGGAAGTTCTTTTGCTCCAGTATTATTTGGAGAAGTGTTTATAGGTTTCTCTGGGTTGAAGGGTTCTGACGAAACTTTAGTTGCAAAATTGTATTTGTTGTATGCTCGGTTGTTCCCTATGAAATAAGGCCATCCAAAAAAGCCTGCTTCTTTCGCCTGATTGACTTCATCATAGCCCATTGGTCCACGGCCTAGGCTATCCGATCCAGAGTCAGGACCAACATCTCCCCAATACAAATATCCTTTGCGTTGGTCTATTGATATTCTGAAAGGATTTCTACAACCCATTACGTAAATTTCTGGTCTACCTTGATCGGCATTAGCGAAAAGATTGCCTTCTGGAATGGAATAAGTACCATCCGCTTCTGGTTTGATACGCAATACTTTTCCTCTTAAATCATTCGTATTCGCAGAAGATTTTTGAGCGTCCCATGGACTGCGCCCTTCTTGTTCATCACTAGGAGAAAAGCCATCAGAGCCATGCGGATTGGTATTGTCTCCCACAGCAATAAATAGCAATCCATCTGGACCAAATTCAAGAGAACCTGCAGAATGGCAACATTCATCTCTCTGTGTTGCTATAGTCAAAAGCACTTTTTCTGAAGTCATATCTATTGCATCCAAAGCATCATTCATTTTAAAACGAGATACATTTTGGTGAGATTTCTCTGGATCAGAATAAAACAGATACAGCCATTTATTGTCTTTAAAATTAGGATCCAGTGCGACCCCCAAAAGACCATCTTCATGTTTGTTTGAAACTTGTATTTTTTGAATAACGGTAGAACTATCTGCTTCCAAATCAAACAACTTCACATTACCACCCCGTTCTACAAATAAGATATTGCCATTGGGTAATAATTCCAACTCCATGGGTTCATTCAAGTTCGTTTCTAAGATAACTTTTGTGAAACGATTTTCCTCTGGAGCAACATTTGCATTATTGTAATTCACTGCTGTTTTGGGACCTGCGGCCCACTCAATGCCTTCCTTCAAATGTGCCAAGAATAATTCTTCTTCAAAGGTTTCATCTGTGTGACCGGATCCAGTATACCAAGAACGGCCTCCATCGTATTCATGATACCAAGCTATTGGATGATTTTCTCCATTGGTTCCTCCTTCATAGGATGATTCGTCTAGATTCATCAAAACATTGATTGCTGGATTGATGTCTTTGTAATTGTACCATTCATCCGTTCGGTGCCAAACATCTGGTAGCATATTGGTACAAACATGGTCCTTGTTAACAACTTGGATATCTGCTTCTCGCACATTAGGGTCATTCGGATGGCCGTTAAAATAGGCTCCGACGAGTTTCCCATACCAGGGCCAATCGTATTCGGTATCTGCTGCTGCGTGTATTCCTACAAAACCACCACCTGCTTGAATAAAACGGTTAAACTCTAGTTGTTGAGCATCATTCAGGACATTTCCTGTTGTATTTAAGAATACAACCACATTGTACTTTTGCAATTGCTTTTCAGTGAATAAGCTGGCATCTTCCGTTGTATCAACAGTGAAGCCATGTTTCTCCCCCATTTCAAAAATAGCCTGCCTTCCAGCTTCGATAGATTCATGTCTAAAACTTTCCGTTTTGGAAAAAACCAAGACGCTAACGAATTTTTGCGAATTTTGATACCACATAAAAGCAGCAGCTGCTATTCCTAGTATCACCATGAGCGCAAGTAAAGAGAGTCCAATTCTTTTGAGCCATTTTTTCATAAGGGTATGTTTATCAGTTCCAGAAATTCTATTTCTTATTTGTCACTAATTTACCTTTATGAGTCAATGATTTATAATATTTTGAGTTTAAAAATTAACTAATAAATGAAAATTAAAGAATTGATTCCAGCTAGGTAGCCTACTTTTACCATTTGTTCTTCCCAAAAGTCATTTATTAGGCTGTGTTCGTTAAATTTGGACAAAATTATAAAAGATCAATATGAGAACCTTTTCCGTAAGCATTTTGCTATTTTTTCTTCCGATCCTTGTTATCAGCCAAGATTTTAGCGAATCCGAAACACTCCAAGGGTATTCTATTAAGGAGGATATTCTTCATTTTATTTTTAATGAAAGTATTTATAAAGTCACCCCTGCAAAAGTAGTGGTAACTGGTGATTTCAGAAATTGGGATCAAAATATGAATGATAGTGAATGGTTATTAAAAAAGGTAAACGGAGATGTTTGGACATTGGCAGTTCCGAATAAATCTTTCGGTAAAATTCCTCCATTGAGTCAATTCAAATTTCGAATAAACGAAGGAGATTGGCTTTCGCCGCCTGTTGGCGCTCCCAATGAGAAGGCTGGAAATCTTGAATTTATGAAAGGATTTATTCGAGCAGATTTAGAAGCTCAAATTCGTAAACCACAAACGATTTGGTTCAAAGTAGCGGGAACTGAACGACCATTGAATCCTGCTGCTTATCGGCTATCCGATGCTTCAGGAAAAGAGATTCCAATTGCTACTATTCTTCCAATTACAGCCAGTGAAACTTTACTCACCCCAGCACAAAAGTTAGATATAAAAAGAGTTTATTTTATTGAAATAAAAGACAAAAACCTAAAGGCATTTTGCTCCTTTGATGGCTGGTTCTCTACACTTTATAGCCACAAACCTTTGGGGGCGAATATCGCTGAAGATAAAAAATCTACTGCCTTTGGTCTTTTTGCACCTCGTGCTACTTCCATTGATTTACACCTTTATAAAAAACCCGATGATCAAAATTCTTATCAAAAGATCGAAATGGTAGAAGATCAAAACGGCGTTTGGGAAGCTAAAATCCAAGAAAATTTAAAAGGTGTTTATTATGACTTCAAGGTTTATGGAGCAAAAGATCCGGGCAATAATTTTTATGAAACGACTAAAACCAACACCTCTGATCCATATGCTCGAGTGAACATGGATTCCTGGGGAAAATCCCGAGTTTGGGAAGCTACAAAAGCGGCAAGTCCTTTGAAAAATGGTATTCCAAAAATGGAAGATTTGATAGCTTATGAGGTGCACGTTCAAGACTTTACGGATCAACTGCCCGTTGAAGAAAACCTCAAAGGCACCTTTCCAGCAATGGTTAAAAGTGGTTTAAAAAACAGCAATGGAGCGAAGATAGGATTCGACTATTTATTAGACTTAGGAATTAATGCTGTACACTTAATGCCCGTTCAGGAATTCTTGCATTATCCAGATGCAGAATGGCAATCTGCTTTTAGTAAAGATCCTTTTATGACAGAAAATGGAATTGATGAAGAAAATTACCAGTGGGGTTACCGTACAACACACTGTATGGCCGTTGAATCCAAGTACCGCCAAAAAGGAACAGAGCCCGGAATGGAAAGAGAACAATTCAGGGATTTGGTTCAAGCTTTTCACGACGAAGATATTGCCGTATTGATAGACATTGTTCCCAATCATACAGGTGAAAACATGGACGGTTTACACCACAATTTCAACTTCAACGCACTGGACCAATACTATTACTACAGAACCAAAGACTTTAAGCACATCGGCGCATTTGGAAATGAAGTTAAAACCGAAAACAGACCGATGACTCAGCGCTGGTTGATTGATCAATGCCTTCACTACATTAACGAATTTGGTGTTGATGGATTTCGCATTGACTTGGCTGGGCAGATTGACGAACAGACATTAATCGCGCTTAAAGAAGCCATTGGTTATGATAAAATCTTGTACGGCGAACCTTGGATCGGATCCAATGATCCACGTTTTGAAGCCAATCCGGATTGGGATTGGTACAAAGCAGATGCTCCAATTACTTTTTTCCAGGATGATTCTAGAAATGCATTCAAGGGACCCGTTTCTAATCCATCTTCGAAAGAGAAAGACAGAGGTTGGGCAGGCGGAGATCCGAGTCAAAGAAGCAAAGTGAAGCAAGGACTTGCAGCAGGTTTTGCAGAGGACAAGACTCCATTAAGTGGGATCAACTATTTGGACATCCATGACAATTGGGCATTGGCTGATCGCTATGCAAGCAAAGAATTCAACGGACTTTTAGGCGTCGATGAAGCGCAATTTAAAATCGCAGCTACATTGCTTTACACTTCGCTTGGCCCGATAGTGACGCATGGTGGAACAGAAATCATGCGAAGCAAAGCAGCAGCTCCCTTGAAAGAAACATTAAAGGATTTTAAGAATACTAAAATTTATTTTCATGGCAAACGAGATACTTACAATCAACGGTTGGCCAATAATTTTATCTGGGAAAATGTTGGCAGATCTTTGGATGACAAAAACAGTCCGGCCAATTATAAAGGCATGTTTAATTTTTGGAAAGGTTTAAATGAATTCAGATTAAGTGAAGCGGGGAAAGTTTTCAGGATTGCTAAAAGTCCAGATGAAAATTATTACCAATGGATTGAGCCAAAAAACGAAAGGCTCTTGGGTTATATCGTAGATCAAAAAGTGTTGGTACTTTTGAATTCGTCTGACTCCGAACAGATTATTGACATTGAGAATCTTCCTAAAGGGAATTGGAAAAGGATTGCTAATCAAGACTTTGTCAACTACAAAAAAGGTGCCTCCAAAAAAGATAAATTTGCTTTATTGACAGGTAATAAAACCCAACAAGTTAAATTAAATAAATATGGAATAGGGATTTGGGTAATCGAATAAACGATTTCCCGTACTTGGCTCTCCTACTTTGCAAAATAAGCTTTAACCTGTTCCGCTACCCGATTCGCACTTCGGACAGCTCCATCCATATATCCAGGATAGTTCGTAGACGTTTCCGCTCCAGCAATGATGAAACGATTATTCAGGTACGTTTCATTATAAATCAGGTGGCCATTATTTTGATGCGGGAGAACATGCGCATCATAAGGAACAAAAGTAAAGGGTTCATTCCTCCAAACGGTCTCCTCGTATGACTTAAAATCTCGAACCTCTTCGCCATAATATTTTTCCAATTGCTTCAGTACCAATTCAAGGCGTTCCTCTTTCGTCACTGAAAAATAAGCGCCGTTTAGAAAACCTTTTAAGGCATATGCTGAATCCTCAACATTAGAATGATCGTACATTTCAGGAATAGGTCCAACATTGCTAAAAATAGTTCCGCTAATCTCTTCTTCTCTCCAGAATGCTTTTTCAAATGTCAAACTAATTTTGATGGATTCTCCCATCCAAGTATGTGTTTGTTTGGCTACTTCAATTACATCGTCTGGTAAGGAAGGGCTTATTTCTATGGTCTTTATCAATAAATTTGGTGGTAAGGTAGAAATCAAAAGCTTTCCTTCAAATTCATTTGAATTGGTCTGAATTGTTATTCCGTCATCTTTCAATTGAATGGATTGAACATGTTCGTTCAAATGTAAATCTTCTGGTTTAAGAGATTCTCCTAATAAATTAATGATCCTAGAGGTTCCTCCTTTAACTCTAAAACTAGGGTCAGTATTTTCTGGCAAGTTCACCAATTGAGGAGGGCTTGTTGATATTGCTTCGTAAATAGCGGTGTCTCCCAGCACTTGTTCAAAAATTCCAACTTTTAAATCTTGCAGCAATTTCATTAAACTCGAATGTTTCGCTCCAAGCCAAGTCGCACCCATTTCTAATGGAGCTTTGCCATCTTCGTATTTGGTATGTATCCTCCCTCCAATTCTTGATCTTGCTTCAAGAACGGTGACATTAATATTTTCTTTCCGCAAACGATAAGCCAGTGTGAGCCCGGTCAATCCTGCTCCAATAATAATAACATCACTTTTTGTATTGCTCATCTAGTTTTCTTGTTTTGAGTTTTGTCTACCTTTTATTTCTAAAATAATATGCCGCAAGTTCTAGCTTTTTTCCCAAGATGAACAATTTAGTTTATACATTTTCAAAAATAGTTTATTGAATAGGCTTATATGCGACCGCTTTAATTTCTATTAATAAATTGGGATGCGGAAGTTGATGCACAGCTACTGTTGTTCTGGTTGGCCCGGTATGGTCGAAGAAGGTCCCGTAGACTTCATTGTATCCTTTGAAGTCTTTCATGTCCATGAGAAAAGTGGTGATGTCAATGACATTTGTGAGATCTGCGTCCATGCTCTGAAGCAATGAACCGATATTCTCAATGACTGCTTTGGTTTGAAGTTTGATATCAAGCTGCCATTCTCCTGATTCGTTTTTTTCAGCACCAATGTGCGAGTTGTCTGCTCGTCTACTGCTTGTCCCCGAGACATAGATGAAGTCTCCGACTCTTTTTACATGTGGATAATTTCCTAAGGGTTGTGCTTTGCCTTTTATTACTTTGCTTTTCATTGGATATAAAATCATTTTACATTAAAAATTCTTCGAAATTCCTTCCTTT
>CALIAG010000197.1 GCA_938041325.1 uncultured Saprospiraceae bacterium
CCCCCGCAGATGCCGTCAATAGTTCTGTTTTTACTTTGAGTAATTCATCACAGATGGGTTGCATTTGTACCATCTGAGGAATCCGTAAAAAGGGAATAGTATCATTAGAAACGGGGAAAACGATATTAGCTTGGTAGTTGGGACTCAAGCATCCTCTTGATGCAGAAGATCCTAAAGTCCAGACTGGACTATTTGATCTTCCTCCGTTGAGAAAATTGGCACCGTCACTCCTTGCTACAATTTGACAAGTATAGAAAACCCCTTCTTCAATAATAATGTCCCCTTCAATTGTATTGTACTCTCTTCGGTTAGTCTCTATTTGTCCAACCAGATCCAATCCGTCAAAAACATCCTGAGGTCTACCATCGCCGATGAAACGTGTAGCTTGTTCAAAATTTGCAAATCTCCGTATAATTAAAGTGAAATCTGTATTTACAAACGTAGCAACATTCCAGTGAAAATAAACATTATTGTCCTCATTTACCTGCACCGATACAATCTGTCCCGGATCATTAGGTATCGTAATTCTTGGAGGATTATAAAACCTAATGCTGAACATCTCACAATTATTACCGGGCATTGATGTAGGGTATTCTAGCGTAGTCAAGGGATCTATTGCCCGCATACAAATTTGGTAATCTCCTGATGGAAAAATTCTTTGTTCCATCACAAGTCTTCTTTGTACATCACTCCCATTTATGGTTATATCATCTATAGAATACCCTTCTCCAAATTGATTGGAAAGTGTAACCCAATTAAATACATTCAGACCTGGTTGTAAGGTGACAGGCGAACTAAGTGAAGAGATTTGATTGTCTGCTCTAAAGTTTTCAGCTTCACCATTTAGGCCATTAATTTCTATTAACAAGGCGACCTCTCGGGGTTCGACAAAATTTGTTGTAATGGTAAAAAGCGTTCTATCCGCAAATTGTTCTAAACTACCAGACAATGGACTGTTGACTCTGATGTCAATATCAACTGTTTCTTGTGCACTTAAAGCGCTCATCGAAAAAAAGAAACAGACAAATACTAAAATAGATTTATTGACTAAACGATTGAATAATTGCATAGTTTTAGAAAGTTTTTTTGAGTTGTACTCTGGAATTGAGGGTGTTAATCGGGTCAAGTATTACGGTCTGTCTTTTTACAAATCGTGAAAAGAGAGAGAAACTGTATCCTTTCTTAAAAGAAGACGATGCAGAGAATCCCATGTTAAATACTGTACCATCACGGGTACCATCTGTGATGTTCTGTAATATCTGTGCCCTGACTCCCAATCTTAAAATTTTAAAAGCGGTAGTTCCTAATCTAAGATTTATCCCGCGCCGACCAACTTGAGTAGTATCTGAGGTAGTAAAATCTGATACGTTAAGGCCTATTCCATAATTAAATTTTTTCTTTTTAAAATTCTGTCTCCAATTTAAGTTGTAGGAATTCATATCTGAGCTATTGGTCAATTCTTCTCTTTCTCTTATCTCGTAAGTATTAGAATTATAACTGAGATTTATAGTCTTCGGATTTTTCTTATCCCCGATCCTATAGCTGGTATTAAAACCAAGGCTATTGCTTACCGAAGCCAATGCAATTGTATCACTTATTTCTACAAGACTTGCCTGATTGTTAAAACCAAAATTATTAAAGTTCGCTCCTAAAGAAAGGCGATCGTTTGGTCTCCAATCTAAATTCAGTGAACCAATTTTACGAGATTCAGAGAGACTCAAATACTCTTTTGTATTGTTATTTTCTAATCCAAAACTTGCGAAAAGATTGAAGGTAGATTTCGCTAAATTCAAACGTAAGTCAAAGAAATAATTATCTAAATCATCATTTATAAAATTGATTCCATAAGTGTTGTAAAATGGATCTATATGTTGATATTTAAACCCGATACCAAAGTATTTGAAGTCCAATCCCAATCTTGCATCATAAGCAAAGGCATATCTTGAAGAGCTATTTACAACTATAAAATTTTCAACTCGATTGATCAAATCCATATCTTCTTCTGCAAACGTAACAGGAATTGCTTGCTGATCTGAAGTGACCGCGGACCCCGCTCCATTGATCTCCAAACTAAGAGCTTTCTTGATAGTAAACTTTGTCCGCAAACCTACTGCAACATTATCACCGGGAAGCACGCCAAGTGTTCTGAGGGAATCCGAAAGAATATTATTTGCATCATCTTTTGCTTTGAAAGCATAGAGGTCTATGAATGTTTTAGCCGATCCAAAACCTAGTTTAATTCCCAATGCATTGCGGTCATAAACGTTCTGATCATCTCGGATAATAATGCCTTGCGTTGTAGGCGCAAAAAAGCTTTGATCTAACTTTCCTCTAAAAGCTGCGAATCTAAATTTGCCCGGTTTTAGTTCTACTCCTACTCCATTGAAACTCGTACCAGCATAGATGTAGGGAGAGAAATTCATGGCGTTTTGACCTATAAAAACCCTAGCCCATTTATAATAAGGACTTATTCCTAGTCTAGTCACTTCTCTCGTACTGAAAGAACTTCCTTGATCGCTGGAATACAAAAAATTAAACGGAATTTGTAAGCCTTTTATAGAAAGGTTTAAACCTGCACTTAAGTTAAATATATTTGGGTTTAGGTTTTTTAGGGCTTGGTTATCAGAAGAGATATTGCTATAACCGCCGCTTAAATACCCTCTTGCTGTCAGCAATTTAGAATTGACTATTTCTCCAACATTTTGCGCATTGGCAGCTGGAGAAAGAAACCCTATGAAGAGTAGGATGAAAAATATTACTTGTTTCATTTTATAATTTATATGTGGCTATTAATTAGGTTTCAATCCCAACTTTCCCATGCATCGCTACTTAGCAGCACATTTAGTCGACGTTGGTTGAATAGTTTAGTGGCACCATTCCTTGTAGCCGGTTGGGTACCTGATCGTGGAGAACCATCAGTGCTTCCCGCCATCACTTGTTGATAAGTTGTTCGATTGAAGTAAGCATAATAGGCTTGTGCAGTGACTTCACTTATGCCTCTGGTTTTAGCCGTCTTGGAATAGCATCCATTGGTATTGACACAAGTACGAAAATCTTCACGTTCATGGCGAGGAAGTCCATTTGTAATACTGTATTTGTAATCGATGTGGTGGCCAATTTCATGCAAGAGCGTTCCATGCGTTTGCTTTTCTTCATCCCAAGCTCCTTTATCTGTATAGTTTCTTCCACTGCAACGGTATCGTGTAGGCCTCGCTCTCATGTCTCTAAAAGATTCGTAGGACAGTAAAATACCTGCGCGCTCAGGATTACTGGCACATTTTCGAGATCCACCTCCTTTACAAGGTTTCCCTACAACTATATGAATCTCGTTTACTATTCTCAAATGAGAAGTTGGCAATCTCTCCAAGGTAATTTTTACTTTATTTGCAATTTCCTCCCGGGTCATCCCAAGGTTATTTTGTTCATTTATAAACCAAACATCCCAAGTCATTCCTCTTGCTTGAAACCGTTCTCCTTCATTAAACCATTCATCTTGAAAACAAAGATTTGCACCTGGCTGAGCGATTGATTTAAAGGAGCAGATACATAAGAATGTGAATAGGAGTACCGAAATTTTCATAAAATAAATTTTACATAATTCAAAATTAGAGTACGATCTTGGGGTTAAAGATCGTACTCCATGCATAGCCACAAATGGAATCTATTTAGATTCCAAAACTTTAATTCGATCTAGTAGTTTTTCATTTTGTAAAGCAAGTTC